>JAUWMK010000237.1 GCA_030613185.1 Promethearchaeum sp. | reverse complement strand
AATCAATTTAAGACCGCTCTAACTGAAAGCTTACAAGCATTTAATGGGGATCGAGTGATCCAATTGTGTAATATCCAAAAATATATGAATGAGGTAGAATGTTCATGTTAAAGAAAATTATTTATGCAAAAGACTATATAAAACACCAATAGATTAAATGTAGTCACAGAAATTTCTTCATCTATCACAGTAATATAGTTTGTAACTGCTAAAATCACGCTTATTATTAAGGTCAAACTAAAATAGATCCATTTTTCTGGTTTTTCTATCCAAACACTTGAATTTATCAATATTTTCATTGTGAAAATTAATAGAGTAACTCCGATTAATATTATTATCATTCCAAGTTTAAGAAAGAGTATTATTGCCCATTCTTTTGCAATTATTGAATAGATAAAGGTGAATAATGTATAAAAACCAACTGATATTATTCCTGAAGCCAATAATTTATTACCAATTTGTTTATCTTCATTTTGTTTCATCAGCAAATATCCAACATAGAAGGATATAATTGTAGTCAATAGTTCGAAAATGAATGTCAAAGTCATTAGAAATGAAGTCATATTATTTTAATTTTGAATTTCTAATCTATAACAATTTCTTTTACTAACCATTTTTTATTAAACATTTTTTACAAAAAGTGATAATTATATATTTAGCAATTGAATGATGATGTAAGATTGATGAATAAAAACTTGTATTTATCGTTTATTTTCAAATTTGCTCATAAAACCCACAAATTGAATAGAAGAAAACATCTATTTGAATCAAATCTTAAATATTTTTCAAATCGCAAAGATAATAATATATATAATTCCAATATTAATCTCTTAAATAATGCTATAGAAGTAGTTGATAACCAAATTTTATGTAGAAAAAGTGAAATCAATGAAATTCTAATGAATGTTAAAAATTTATATGAAAACCATGAAATAAATCATGCAAAAATATTTTTAGATTTAATTTTTTCAGAGATGAAACGTAGTGGTTTAGATTTTTCTCAAGATAAAATGAAGGATTTAGAAAGAAAGATATCAATTTGCATAGAAATCACAGAAGATTTATCAAAATTCGATTCATTTTCATTTTCACAAAAAGCACCTGTAAAAATTCAGGTGGGGTATATTCGAATTATGGATATAATAAGTAAATCCAAAGATAATCTGGAGAAAAAAGACTTAACTCATGAAAGAATAATGCAAAATGCTCAAAATGTCTATGAAGAATTTCAGAAATTTATGAATAAATATAATATTCCACAAAATCAGAAATATTTGAGTAAATTTTCTCTTTTTTATATTATAATTGATAATTTTTTGCTTGTGATTCATGGATTTAGATTGAAATTCATATTATTCTTTTCAAACAAAAGTAAATCATTTAAAAATTCCAAGAAATTCATATTAAAAGCTCAGAGATTAATGCAAAAAAATCATTCCTTCTTTTCCGCTGATCAAAAGTCAAATATCCTTAATAGAATAAATGATATTGAATCAACAAAAGAAAAATTGATTGAAAAATCTGAAAATATAATTATTTCTACTTCAAAATTAATGAACTCTTTTAAATTTGGTGATGCAGAAAATCAACTCATTTTATTAATAGATGAATTGAAAAGAAATAATTTACCAATAATTTCTGAGAAAGTTGAAAATCAATTAGATATCTGCAAAATCAATAAAGAGTTTGGAACTAAAATTATGGATCTTGAAAATATCATTTCTAATCAAGACATTCTTGGAGCAAAATCTGCAATTGTTGAATTGAAGCACAATATTAACTCTCGTTCAAATAAAGGAAAAATTATGTCTGCAATTAATATGAGAATTCAAAGAATTGAATTAAAACTAACTAAAAGTAATTTTGGTAATGTTCAGTCTTCTATTAATGCAAAAGTTGGTAACAGATCCAAACCGGTTAAAAAAGATTATGGAACCCCCCTATTTAACCATTTCAAGGAAATTATTCTTAGGGAAAACGAAATAGAGAAAAAAAAATTAGCAAAATTATTAAAAATCAATGAGGATGATTTGTTTGAAAGAATGTTGGTTTGGAAAGAAAAGATCCCATTTGAGTTGGAAAATGGGATAATAATTTTGAAAATCCAAGAGCTTAAAAAGAGAAATACTAATCCCAATCAAAGTAGATCAAAAAAAACCAGAAAAAAATCACAAAAGAAGAAAGAAAATAGTGTTATAGAAGATCTAGATGATTTAATGAATACAGATTTTAATCAGGAATAATAATTTATAATTTTGCGAAGAACTCGTTTTGTGTCTGACAATTTTTTCCATAATATGATGAGTTAGCTGCTACTAACATCCCTTTCCAGACTGTTAAACGTGGATCAAAATGAATTAAAATGTTTGAATTTGCCAACATAGGAATTTTTGAGAAAATTGAAAGTAGACGCTCTTTAAAATTTGCAAAAGCACATCCTCCTCCTGATAGAATAATATTGGAATAAATTTGCTTGCGTAAAGATGGATGACATTCTTTTAAACTTTGAATTATCAAAGAATCTATAGATATATTTTTTGAATTTGCAAGTTTTGGATGAAATAATACTTCGGGTGCAAGATATTTCTCAATACCTAACTTTAGTATTTCTTTAAATTGAGATATTTCAATTTCCTCAGAGACTTGATCATTTAAAGATTGATCTGAAAGTGTTTTATCTATATCGAGTGAAAGTAAACATTTTTCCTTAATAATTTTAGAAATAAGAGGCTCAAAAATTGGTGATTGCAAATATGGATGTGATTTTTTAAATAATTTTATTAAGTAATCTTGAATTAATTTTCCTGCAACATTACTTTTAAAACCAGCTGTTGTTAGAGGCTTTCCTTTGTCAAATTGAATAACACGTGAATTATAATGACCAATGTCTAATACAACTCCTGTTTTTACTTTATGAGAAATCAGAGATGAAAAATCGTTTCTAATTATCAAGATAGAATAAAATTTAAACCTTTGAAATAAAAACGCTTGTAATTGATAAAGAAAATAATTTGACCATTCAGGAGAATAAGCGATAATCAATCCTTCATCTTTTGTTGGTAAGGAAATCTTTGTAAAAAGATATTCAACAAATTCGAAAATTGCTTTCAAATCATTGGGTTGAGAATATGAAAACAAATTTATCCGATTAACCGGATTTGAGAAATTATTTAAATCTTCACCAAAGATTTTTTGATTGTTATCTTGAGTTTTTCCAGTTTCATGAATTTTAGATATTCCATAAGAAGTATTACATATAATATTCGGATATATGTTTGATGAAAATCCTACTTTGGTTAAAGCACTACCTAAATCTAAGAGGAAAATTTTATTTAATTTTGTTTTCGATTCCAAATTATTACTCATATTAATTCACCCAAAAATTATATTCCAATAACACAGTTATTAATTATATCTGTAAGATTCTCTTTAGCTGATTGTTCATTAATGCTTAATTCATATATTGGGATTTGAAGCAATCTTTCAACGTTATTCTTTGTTATTGTTCCACTTTCTGTCATCTTGACGCCTACCATAAGGGAATTTGAATAGTTTTTTTTTAAAATTTCGATTATTGAAATATATTTTTGAATAAAATCTAAATTTGCTTCAATTATAATAATGAATATTTGTTTATTTTGAAAAATGTTCTGATGCATTTCTGCTGCTTCCAAATCAAAATTCCAAATCGAAATATCACAATTCGGGAAATTTGAATCAATATATTCAATAGTTTTTAATTCTTTTTTATTTTCATCTGAAACTTGACGTACATTTAAGTTTCCATCATTCATGTTTACTAATAGTTCCCATAGTTTAGATTTATATAATGATTGAACACTTAGCATTCCTATATCAATATGTGTGATACACAGTGGGATTACTATATCATCAAAAGGTTTCAGGAGTGTAATGTTAAAAAAATCATTAACATCATAATTTCCAAAGGATTCAATGAATTGAGTTTGTAAATCTATTATAATTGAATTTATGATATCAATATTATCATATTTATTAAAGAAAACAATCATCGATAATGCATTATGAAGAAATGGAGAAATTTTTAGGTTTAAAGCAGTCATTTGAAGAGATTCAATAGTTTGTTCTCTTTTTAAAAGAGACTGGGAAAATGTTCCAATAGCTGTAGTAAATCCGGCCACTAATTGAGGGTTCACATTCATTTCAGTAAATTCATAGGAATAAACACATAATCCTCCTTGGGATACAATCATAATCTCATGAATCACGCAGTAATATCCTCCGAAACTTTACTTTCATTTAATTTTTTCAATTTTCCTAGATTCAATCGATTCTCATAAAAACTATCTTTCAAAATTTTGATATAACTTTGAATTAACACAGGGTTCTTTTTACCTTCATGATTCATATCATAAAGTCTACGCATCATAAAATTCGGAGTTAATTTATCCATAATGATATCTGATTTTAAGAAATATACTAAGTCCTCGTTCTCATTTTTAACATTATCAACTATATCTAAATTTTCTAAATCATTAATCAAAGTAAAAACATTATCCACACCGTGTATTGTAAGTTTTTTCAAAGTAGATTCATTGGCATTGGTTTTCCTAAGAAAATCAATAATTTTGTAGTAATTTGAATCACTTATAAATTTCAAAATTTGAAGATTATCCCTTTCTGATGGTTTATAGTATTTGAAAAAATCTCTAATTTTGGATAAAATTTCCTCATTTAGTTTCGTATCACCTTTTGTTTGAAAGTTCTGAATCAAATCTATTGGAGGTGCTCTAAGCAGAACAATATCATTTATTAAAAATACATAGGTACCTTCAACACCTTTGACAGAGGAAACTTTTATTAAATCATTATGGCTAAGTCTTTCAATTGCCATTTCATAATTAAATGCCTTTTTTTTCAAAGAATCTTCAAGCCAAATTTTTAATTCGTCTTTATAATAGACGCCTTCTTCTTGCAAGAGATTTAAAATTGACCTATTTAATTCATTTGAATACAAAATTGCTCGTCTTTGTTCTAAGTTAGTATTTGGGTATTCTTTGAAACGTTGATATATAGATGGTAAAATCGGTTTGAAAATATCTTTTTGAATATAAGGGACCAAGTAATACATTGTATCAGAGATTATATCTGAAAAATCCTCAGGATCTTCATCTTGGCGTAATAAAATGGTTAGGAAGTAATTGTGGATGGAACCTGTCCAAATGCTCAGTACATTTAAAGATCCAACATACATTGAAACAATATCTGCTTTCACGCTGTATAAATGCTGAGAATACAATTGCATTAAAGTCTTATTCTCTAATTTTACTTCTCTTGGCCATGTACCTAATACTTCTGCACCAATACGAGTATCCCACTCCCATAAACAAATTCCAATTGGCATTATTTATCATCTCCAAATTCTAGATCAAAATCATCTACAACTTTATCAGAATCAAATTCCAAATCATGCTGAGCACTTGTAGTTTTGATGTATTTAAGAATAATATCCATTAATTTTGAAAGATTTTCACCAAAAATCCTTTCAGCTTCAAGCCGTCGTTTAATTTCATCTTCAGAATATATAACTAAATCATCTAAAAATTGTTTTGCTTCTTCTTTTAAGAATAATTTCCCATTAATTTCTTGATAAGCTTCTATAAAGTTCTTAATTTCGTCAATTTGTGGCTTTAAAGGAAATATTAAATCAATTTCTTCCCATTTTTTCCCGTATTTTCCTTTTAATTGTTCAATCCGAGTTGGGTATTTATCTGGAAGTAAATTTTTTGGATTTTTGAGAATTTTTTCAAGTTTCGTTAAATCTTTAATATACATTGGTATTTTCATTCTTTTAATACCAGCATTTACAACAACTGCAGAAACTGCTATCAATGTTACCAATGCAGCTATAAGTAAATATGGAAGAGAAATCCCAAAATAAGTTGGATATTTGACATTGATATGAACTTGAAATGTTTCTATAGTATAATTTGCTTTATAAACCGTTAATGAAAGAGAATACAATCCTATTTCTGAAAGTTCTGAAAAATTTCCAAAATAGTGCCCCATATTGTCTGTTACTAAATATCCTACTTGAGTTTGATTATCTTTCGTTAAAAGATATGAAATATCACAATCTTGAACTGGATTTTTATAGATATCAATTATATTTATACTAAAATAGAAATTTTCCCCTTGTTCAATATTATATTCTGTGGAAGCTACAAGATTATTTTCATCATCAGTTGTTCCACCTTCAAATCCTATTGATATGGGGATGGGAAGTATTTCAAATTGAACACTTGCATAACTAGAAATGTAATTGTCTATACTAAAATCAATTAAACCGTGGTATGTTCCTATTGGAAACATTGCGGAATTAGGATCAAATGTATACAAACCGGATTCATTATAAGTTAAATACCCCGTGTATTGTTCCTCAGTTTCTGAATTAATTATCTGATACATCGGAGAAAGATCAGGAATTGAAATATTTCTATAAGAATCTATAAAATTATATTCCAGCGTTAGATTTTGTGTAGTGACGTATTGTGAATGCCCAGAACCGAATAAAATTGAGCCATTAACAGTAGTTGGGATTTCCATTATATTTAGATAAAATTTTCTTTCTTGAAAATCATAGTTTTCTCTAAAACCTTTAATGTTAACAACACTATTACCTGGAGAACCAAATGATGTATCTATTTCAATTGTATATGTGCCATTACCGAGATTGGCCATTGGATAATCAATTAAATTACTACCCCAAGATACAGTTAAATTTCCGTCAATTATTGGGGCACTGGTAATTTTCTCAAAATAATTCGCAGAAATCGTGAAATTATCTTTCCAGTATAAGGTTTCAGATGTAGATTGTAAATCCATATCCGTTGTAATGTTGTAAATATTAAATGTGAAAGTGATCTCCGCTGGTCCCCCATAACTATAGTTTTGTGCGATTATTTTTACAGTATAAGTTTCAGGATTGTCTGATGTGAAATTTCCACTTGAAGTGTTTACAACGAAACTATGTTTTCCTTCCTGTTCAGTTATTATTTCAGCAGTCCCATTATAAACAGATTTATAATTTTGGTCATAAATTTCTATAGATGTCCTATCTGCCCATTTTGATTCTTCAATGACAGGCCCTGATACATTAAACATAAATTCAAAATCTATATTCTCCTCCCAAGTATATCTGATTGGTAATGAATTTAATAAAATAACTTCTGTTGAATATTCATCTGGATTATTTCCAAAAGACACATTGACATCGCGATAAATATATGAATTGTACGGTGATTCTGTAAGATTTAGTGAATCAGCTTCTGGGTCTCCAATTTTTAAATATAGCGCGAAAAATGAAACTCTAATTGAATAATTAATACATGCAT
>JAUWMK010000415.1 GCA_030613185.1 Promethearchaeum sp. | reverse complement strand
TTGTACTTAATAGAAACAATGGGGAAAAAATAGGCGATCTTAAATAGTCCGGAGTAGATTTAATATTTAAGAATTTAATTTGGAAGTTTTATCTCTATTTGAACAGTGCCGAAAAAATTGAGTTTACTGCCTTTTAGAGATTTACTTACAAAACTTTTTTTACCGAGAATTCTAATTTGTAATTGTTAACAATGTACAACAATTTTTAAAAACAATTAAGTTGTATTACACATAAAAACGTGAAAAATTTATGGGAAATTTTAAAATTCATTTTCAAAGTGAGACTAAATTTGAAAATATAGATCAAATTATAGAAAATTTAACCAAGATAGTAGGTTCTGAAAGAATTTCAGTTGATATGATTGATAGAATTGCATATGGAAAGGATTATTGGCTAATAAGCAATTTAATGACATTAAAAGGAACCCTACCTTGTTTACCTGATATAATAATATGGCCACAAACAGCAAAAGAAGTCTCAAAAATTATCAAACTGGCAAATAACTATAAAATTCCTGTTATTCCCTACGGAGAAGGTAGTGGAGTCGTGGGTGGGGCTTTAGCAGTTTGTGGGGGAATAATATTGGACACCAAATATTTTGATTCAATTGAAATAAATTCTACAAATATGACAGTTACTGTAGGTACAGGATTGAATGGAGCTGTTTTAGAGCGTCACCTAAATGAACATGGCCTTAGAATGGGGCATATTCCACAATCAATTAGAACATCAACTATTGGAGGATATATCGCACATAGAGCTGCAGGTCAATTCAGCGGAATCTATGGAAAAATGGAAGATATCGTTCTTTCAATGGAAATTGTCCTTCCAACAGGAGATATTATTAGGAGTAAGACATACCCACGCGCATCCGTTGGACCCATGGTTGATCGTTTATTTTTAGGTAGTGAAGGCACTTTGGGAATAGTAACAAAAGCAACATGTAAAATTTGGCCAATGCCAGAAAAACAGGGTAAACTCTCTTATTTATTTTCAGATCTTCAACATTGCTTGGATGCAATACGTGAAACGTTACAAGCGCGTATTAATCCAGGTGTAATTAGAATTTATGATAAGAAGGAAACTGAACGCCATTTTGGAGAAACAATTAAAGAATCAAAGGATAAAATAATGCTAATTTTTGTTTTTGAAGGAATTAAGAGATTAGTTAATTTGGAAATGCAAATTACATCAGAAAATTGTGAGAAATATAATGGAATTGATACCGGAGAAAAACCTGTTGATCATTGGTTTGAAACACGCTTTAAGGTTTCTGAAGCATCAGAATTTGGCCCATATGATCAAGTAATGGATACAATAGAAATTGCGTGTATGTGGGACAAATCAAAAGAGATCTATGATGCAGTAATCAACTCTTTACTTTCCGTTCCTGGAATTTATTTAGCTAGTGGTCATGCATCTCATTTTTATACTACAGGGGTATGTTGGTATTTCACATTTTCTGGAATTCCAAAAGAAGGCAAAGATCATTTCACTTTATATAATGAAGCTTGGGATGCGACAATTAGCACAGTTCTTAAAACAGAAGGATCTGCCAGTCACCATCATGGCATGGGTATTAATAGAGGTAAGTGGATGCAATTAGAACATGGTGAAGAATTCAAATTACTTCAAAAAATCAAATCTACAATCGATCCGAATAATATTATGAACCCGGGTAAATTATATCCTGATGAAATTCAAAAGAAGGAACTATAGAGGAAAAAAAAATGGAAATAATTAAAAAATTTAGTAAACAAAAATGGCTTATAAAATTAATTATGGATATGGATAAAGAAGATCGCGGTAATATGCTTGCAGGATATAAAAAACGTAAAAGATATTATACATCTAATCTTCCAGATTTTGAAGTTAATTTAAAAAATTTAGCAAAATGCGCGCTGTGTCCTGATATGTGTGGATTCGATGCACCTTGTCTATTAATATCTAAAAATACCACTTTATCCCCTCAAAATAAATCACGTTTAGCATTATTTATGGGAATGGAAAGAATACCCATGGATAATCCTTCAGCAATTTCAGTTTTGTACTCTTGCATGAATTGTGATGCTTGTAAACATTGGTGTCCTATGGATATTTCAACCGGAGAACTTATGGTAGAAATGCGAGGAGAATTAGAAAAAAGGGATTTAATTCCTGAAAAACTCCATCATCTTAAGAATAGAATAGATGATAATGGTTCAGTTTTTGAAAAAGCACCATATACTGAAGAGAGTGAATTTAATATTGATATGCCTAACTCTGAAGTTTTCTATTATATTGGTTGTGTGAGTGCTACCGAAAGAAAATCCATGGTTCGAGCAAATATTGCATTACTTAACCATCTTAAAGTTAAATTTACAACGAAATTTGGAGATCGAAATTGCTGTGGATCCCCTCTTTATAAAGTAGGGTATAAATCTGTTGCAAAGGATTTAGCCCAAAAAAATAAAGACATCATAAATGCTTCAAAAACTAAAATTGTATTAACAGATTGTCCCGCTTGTATGAATATGCTAAAAAGCACATATTCAGACTGGGGAGTAAAAATTAAACCAAAAATATTGCATTTTAAGGATTTTATATTAGATAAAATCGAAAAAGGGGAATTAAAACCTGATAAACCAGTTGATAAAGTAATTACATATCACGATCCTTGTATATTCGCCCGAGGTCTTGGTGAGACAGAAATATCTCGAGAAGTTTTTGCAAAAATACCTGGTTTGGAAGTTAAAGAAGCATATTTACATGGAGAAGAAACTCGTTGTTGTGGATATGGAGGAGGATATCATGTTACCAATAAAGAATTATCCATAAAGGAAGGGTTAATAAGATTAGATCAGCTCCGCAAACATTCTCCAGATTATATCGTATCAACTTGCCCTACATGTGAATTGTCATTTTTAGAAGCTCAGAAGAATTCAAAAAACGATAAATACACTGATAAAATCAAAGATTTATCCGAAATAGTGGCAGAATCATTGGGATTGAATTTCTAACTTTTTTTATTTTATTAAGAATTAGGTGAAAACGAATGAACTCAGAAATAGTAAATATTAATTGGTCTGCATTAAACCGTAAAAAAGATATAAAAAGATTAGAAGAAGAAGAATTCAAGTTAGTTATAATAGGAGGAGGAGTCACAGGAGCAGGAATTGCTCGTGAAGCAGCATTAAGAGGAATAAAGACTGCACTAATAGATAAAAATGATTTCGGATTTGGAACATCATCTCGATCATCAAAAATGGCTCATGGAGGCTTTCGATATCTTTCTCAAAACGAATTTAAGATAGTTAGAGAGTCGACTACTGAAAGAAATTGGCTTAGAAATCATTTTTCTCATAATGTGCGACCATTAATGACAAATATTGGCGGATTCACTGATAAAAAAATTTCTCCAACCGAAGTAAAGCTTGGGTTAGGAATGTATGATTTTCTTTCAGATTTTGGATCAAAATTCAAACAATACAAAAAACATAAAATTTTGA
>JAUWMK010000402.1 GCA_030613185.1 Promethearchaeum sp. | reverse complement strand
CATTTCATGACGGGGGCATTTAAAAAAAATAACATCAGGTTCTATAAGGAAGAATAACCTAGAAGTATCATCATCTTCTTTATTTAATTTATTCTGATTAATAGTAATATCATACACTTTGATTTTATTAAAATAACTACTTAATTGTGGACTTTTTCTTATTAAATCTCCTGTAGAATCTATATCAACTGAATTTAATATAATTTGATTTTTATCCTCCTCAGTTTTTCCCTTTTTCTCAAGGCTATTTAGCTTATACTTCACTACACTATTAAGAACTGCAAATTCATATATACCTGAAATGGTAAAAAAACCTATTTTGATTTCTTGATTTGAAACCGACATTATTATCTACACCTGCCAGCCTTCAACCAATTTCATACAGTTAAATCCAATTTTTCTATTATTTCAATTATTTATATTGTGTCTTTTTTATCTTATCTGAATTTCATTGCATTACTAATGGTTCATCGAAGGAATATAAATCTGTTCTAAAGGAACTATTTAAAGATCAATAATTCGATATTATTCTTTTTCTGGATATTAAGATAACTCAATCCTTATTTATAAGGAAAATGTGAAAGATAATTAGATAAATTTTCTTCGAAATAGGATATAAAATAGTTTCTTATTCATTTTCTATATCAAATTCTAACTCTATCCTTTTATTAAACAAATTCTGAGCAACATCACAAGCAAAATTAAAGATTTCTTTAAGTAAATGGGAATTAATAGGTTTTAATTCATGTAAAAATTTATTCCTCGACTGAGCAATTTTTTTCAATTTCTTAAATCCTTTCTTAGTTATTAAACCCCAAACTTCTAAATCATGAAGTTTATCCCCCACAGAATTTTTATCTTTTACTTTCTTGATAATATTCGATGTTTCAGAAGAAATTTCTCTCTTTTCTTTCTCTTTATGCCAAACTTGACAAATAAATTGTTCAATGATCGACCAACTTAAAATATATGCCATATTAGTTTCTTTGGTTTCCAGAAATGTATAGGCTTTTTGTAAAGTATGAAGAATAGAATATAATTTTGGATATCTGTTTATAGTATCTGCCTTTTTAATTATTGATTCAATCGTTTTTTTTGGAACTTCAACGAGCTTTGAAAAATCAACTTCATCACAATATTTCTGTCTAAATGTTTTAACTATTTTTGGATAAGAAACCCGCATTAAATCATCAAAATTAAGGATTTTTGGTCTCTTTATAGAATCACCCACGGTTTTTTTACCTGTTTTCCAAAGTGAAAGATCTTCATGTGATATTTGAGGCATGAAGAATTCATTGATTAGGAAAATCATTAAGAGATCATTAATATCCTTTAAGATTTCTTTCCCCATTTCCTTATTTTTAAGTGGAATTTCTTCATACAAAGAAAGACGGCAGTATCCATCGGTATCAATCTGTAAAACGCGATTTCTATAGGAAGTTTCGATTTCACAAGAAATAAATTTTTTAATTGATTCTCCCTGAATACGATCCGAGAAAGTGATCTGCGGAAAATTATTGATCCATATTGGAAAACCCAGTGACCATCCGATGGTATATTTAACATCGGTTTCTTTTGAAGTATGATAAAAATTTTCATGGTATTCCATCAGTTGGATATATTTTTCAAATTTAGCTAATGGAGAAGACACTTTGCGAGCTTGAAGCTTTCGAATACAAGAAAAATAATGCAAATCGCCAATTAATTTTCCCAAATAAAATTTAAATTTTATCTCTGAAGGAATCGCCAATTGAAGAGAGAGATTTGATACTAAATTTCTTAAAATCTTTACCCATTCTGATTTTAATTTGGATATATCAGTATCTGCTCCAACAAAACGAAATAAATCGATTGTTGTTAATCTCTGCTCTATTGTATTATAGGATTCGTTTGATTCAATAAAGAGAGGACCAATGACACTGATCTCAAGATCTTTATATTTCGGGTTATGTGTGATAAGAAAAGCCTGAATATCGACTTTTGTTTCATTTTTAAACCAGAGTGCTGAAATCTGGCAAGGTGCAGCCATCATCGCTTGAATTTCTTTTGCTTTTAGAGAAGTATTAGTTACGATTGGAGGGTAATGTCGCGTTTGAAGAATAAGATCTTTTAAAAAAGCACTCAGTTCCAATTTCACATTATCTCCTATTTTTCTCTAATATCTTAGTCTTCAGAATATATTAATATAGTATTAAATCCATTTTACCAAATAAAAATATTTCATGCAAAATTTAACTTTGAATTTTTAAGATTCTTAGGTAATTTGAGAATTTCGCTTGGAATAAATTCAATTATTTGGCTATTCTCTTTCAATATATAATGAGCTTCGACATTTAAAATAGCAGCACTATAACCGGCTCCAATCGCCATTAAATTAGTTCCACCTGTAAAACCAATATAAATTTTCACTTGATCTTTGAAATTTATTCTTAATTTTTTTACTCGAGTCCCAATTTCTTTAACTATTTGAGTCAGAGTATTTTCCTTAAATGCTTCAATCCAAATTATTTCAATATTTATTCCTTTACTTTCAAGATCATTTTTCAATTGTTCTGTGGATTTTTTAATAAGTATATTCGATATCAGAAAAATTTTAGAGGGAAAATAATGTTCAATGACACGATATATATGATCATGTGAAAGCCCTACTATTAGAAAGTGAATATTTTGCATTTTTTTTCAGAGTGTGATTTTAGCTATCAATAAATAACTATTTTTACTTGCTCCTCTTGAGCAATTTTTTGTGCCTTGTTAAATAAATTATCATTTTTTAATGGATTTTTATTAATCACTAAGAATTTCTCTTTATTTTTTCCGTAATTACTTAACCACAAATGAAATCCATCAATACTCTTTAGATATGAAACATTAGTTGGAACTGACTCTGGTCTAATTTCAACGGAGTAATTTGTCGATACTGCATTAGATTTAGCATGAATCTTATTTTTTTCCAGTAATATATTAAATACTTCATTATCATTTTTTGTTTTTAGGAAATCTTCCAGATCCCAAATCTCATTAACTTGTTTTCCAATCATCTCTTCATGTATAATCATTTCAGTTAATTTATATCCAGATCTTTCTTTCTCATCTTTTATAAGAACTTCAACAGACTTACCAGCATATTCATTTTTCTTTCCTTTATTATGTGCAATATGTTCAGCAGTTAAAAACCATATATCAAAAATTGCTCTTAGTACATCAATATCATCCTTATTTTTCAAAATGATTCCAGATTCAAAACCTGTATCTAATCCTCGCGCTTCGAAATTAGATGAGAATATAATTGCTTTATTGGATGAAACTATAAATTTCGCATGTTGTAGGTAATTGCATCTGACTTTTGCATCTTTATCAAGAAATTCCTTAAAGGCATTGAAGTTTTTTGAACGTTGTGGTAACAGGATTTTAGTATTTGGTCCAATATGCTTAAGAATTTCCTTGGAAATGTCATTATCTAAAGAAAAATTCCAACTACTGATTGAAAAACTCTCATTCATTTTAAGTTCTTTAAGAAAAATCAAGATTTCTTCTTTTATTGTTTTAATTGATGAATTTGTTGTTACAACTACGAATTTACCTTTTTTTAGTATTCTCTCTTTATTTGTTATACTTTGAAGAGATGCAATATTGTTTGTTTGACCTTTTCGATATTCATGCTTAGCTTCTGTCCAAAACCCATACTTAAATTGCTCAAATAATTCAGCCGTCTGTTCTTTATTAAGTAATACGGCAACTTCTTTATTTTTTGTTAAAGCCCTTTCAGTTAGATTAGATGT
>JAUWMK010000207.1 GCA_030613185.1 Promethearchaeum sp. | reverse complement strand
ACATCTATATTTCACACTATAAAGATAATGTTTCGTGGGACAGAGTTCGCATACTCTATCATTTCTGAATAAAAACGCATTAGCACAAAATAACCTAAAGTCATGAAGTGTATGAACAAAAGGTAAATTAAATCTCTTAAGGGTTTCATAAATCGAGATTGAAAATTGAGGAAAAATATTGTGTATATGAACAATATCATATTTTTGCTCCTCGAGTATCGTTGCTAATTCTTTTTGTGCACTAATAGACCAGGGTATTTCAAAAAAAAGCTTTATTTTTCTGAATAAACTCCATTTATCAATGGCATCATTATATTTACCATAGAAACAAACTTCGTGTCCATTTTTTTGTAAAAGTTCAATCTCTCTGCTAACCACAATATCATCACCACTGGGTGCGCCAGAACGATGTTTATTATGTAAAAGTAATATCTTAATACTGAGACCAACCCTGTTGGAGTAAAACTATTGTGAAACTAATCAATTAATTATCCCCTTCTCTTAATGTTACAATCTGCATAAAACTTTCATGATTTTTTCTATTATTCAAGATTCAAGATTT
Organism: Promethearchaeum sp.; assembly: GCA_030613185.1. Lineage (GTDB taxonomy): Archaea > Asgardarchaeota > Lokiarchaeia > Sigyniarchaeales > Promethearchaeaceae > Promethearchaeum. The sequence goes on along the minus strand of JAUWMK010000207.1, from coordinate 7,708 downwards.
GACCCCACAGTCCCCCACAGTCCTCACATTTTTGCTCAATATATACATTCCCACTTTCTCGAGAAAGTGGGAATGTAGTTGGATTAAGTTAAAAATCACGCGGTTGCCTCTGGTACATCCATCAAGTCGGAAATATCTCTTAAGGGCATTTTTCCTTTTTCATATAATAATTTGATCAGCCTTATCCACTTCTCATAAGCAACAGCCTTAAAAATTCTTAGTTTTACATCCATACTTACTCCTTTCCGCTTTTGTACAAAAGTGGAATATTCTCTTTTATATTTTCGCGAGCCGCATCCTAATTTTCAATGCGTTCAACTTTGCTTACCACGCCGGTCCGTATCACTGCCCGTGTCCCGTTATGTATCAACGATCCAATAAGCCTTTCTGTATCGCGTTTTTTCAAAAATTTGTTTCTAATTATCCAATTTATTGGAACAAAAATCTTTTTCTTCATCAATTCGCCGACACTGCCGATCATCCAACAATTTTTATCACAATTTCTCACCAATTCTCTGACTTCTGCGGCTTTTTTACTATGCCATATTTCTTCGAAAGATTGAACATTTAAATTTCCCATTATTTCATCTCTGCCATTACAAGGTCTAATTATGCCATATGGATCCAAATAAAAAGATGATGACCCCATCTCACAAGGCAATAATCTTGGTTTGCCAGCGATGAAATTTATAATGCCGTAGTTAAAGTAAGCTCTGAACCAGTTTTTTACACTTTTGCTTTTTAGTAGTTTATATAGTAATTTCTTAAATTCATTAGCGACTGCTTTTTTATCAGATATAACATTATCAAATTTCTTGAAATAATAGGTATTATGAACTATTGCAGTAGCAAATTCGAGGTCTAAACACATGGCTAAATTGTATAGAGGCAGTAAATCTTTTGTATTTTCGCCAGATACAGTAATACCAAAACCAATATCCTTGAAACCCATATTTTTCAACTCGATCAGCGTTCTCAGCCCTTTATCAAATCCATCTTTTAAACCACGCAATTTATCGTTTGCAGCCGGAAACCCTTCAATGCTGACCCTGATTCCAATATTCTTGTTCTTATCTGCAAACCGTAAAATCCTATCAGTTAGAAATCCATTTGTACTGATTACTATTCTTTCAGATTTGTTCTTTAAGATATCTATAATATCTTGCAGATCGTCTTTTAAAAACGGTTCACCACCTGTTACATTAAAAACAGGAATATTTGGTAATTTTTCTAATATTCTGGGAGGGAATTCCTCGCCTTTTTTTGTAGGATATTTCCAAATATTACACATAACACATTTTGCATTACACCTATATGTTACGCCTATAATTCCAAAAATTATGTTATTTATTTTTTTTGTCATTCAACAAATCCATATATAAATTTTCCATTTTATCAGTAACTGAATCCCATGAATAATTAGCAAGCACATAATTTTTCGCCACTTCTTTAACCTTGTTTACCTTATTTTTGTTATTTATTAATGAACACAATTCTTCTTTTAAGTTATTAATATCTTTATTTTTAAAGGAATAACCGAATTTATCTATTGCCTCAAGGTTTTCAGGAATATTACTTACTAAACAGCAATTTCCATAGCTCATTGCTTCCAGTACAGATATAGACAACCCTTCTAATTCAGATGGACAAGCAAATAAATATGCATTGGAAAAAAGTTCCTCTTTCAATTCACCCTGGACAAATCCAGGAAAAATTATATTTTTGTTCCCGCTTGCCAATCCTAATAACTCATTTTTGTATTGATCTTCGAATTGGGCATCACCGGCAATCACAAGTTTTAAATCTGTTTTTAAATTATTATATGCCTGAATTAAGTAATGAACGCCTTTTTCACGTACTAATCTCGCTGCAAATAAAATATAGTCATTACCCTTCAGCCCTAATTCTAAAATTAAATTGGGTTTCTGTTTAGTGGGTATATTCACTCCAGGAGGGATAAAGATACTATTTATACCATATTTTTCTTTGTAATATTTTTGTTGAACTTTTGAAACCACAGTTAAAAGGTCAGGAAATTTTACAGCTGCCAACTCACACATTTTTAAAACCTGTTTCATTCCAAAACCCCATTTAGCCCTCTTCCATTCTATGCCGTGTGCCTGCACTACTGCTTTTCGTTTTTTAAACTTCGGCATGAATGAAAATAAAGAAGGACCAATAGCGTGAAAATGAACTATATCAGTATTACCATTTAATAGGTTATGAAAAGATGCTAAAAATGTAAGAGATATTTTTTGTAAACATTTATGGTTTATACACGGTAGGGTTTTCACATATATCCCCCTGTACAATCCATCCTTTGCATCAAAATGTCTCATGGAATAAGCTGTTATTTTATGTCCTTTCTTTACTAAACGACTACCAATTTCTTCTGTATATTTCTCAATGCCTCCACCAAGAGGAAGTCCTTTTAGAGCGATGTAAGCAATTTTCATGATTTTAAATAATTTTGTTTCTTTTTTTCGATTGTTTTTTCATATATATCCATTAATCTCTGGTAATATAAATCGGAATTAAATTTTTTTTCTACTTTTTTCCGAGCATTCTTTCCCATTTCAATCACTTTTTTAGAATTGTTCAGAAAATATTTAATTTTTCCGGTTAAATCTTCACTATTTCCCGATTCAAATATTAAACCATTTATTCCGTCATCAATTAGTTCTGATATTCCTCCTATTCTCGCACCTATCACAGGTTTACCATAAGCAAAAGACTCTAAAACAGTCATCGGACAATTTTCATAGCATTCCGATGGTAAAACCACAAAATTAGCATTTCTAATTGTTTCTGCTAATTTCTTTCCACTTAGGTATCCGAGAAATTTAACATTTTTTATTTTTTTTTCATTAACAAAGACCTCTAAGTATTTTTTTAAATTTCCGTCACCTGCTATAAATAATTGAGCTGATTTTAGATTTTTCGTAGATTTAATCAATGTAAGAATCCCTTTTTCATGAGAAAGTCTTCCCAGATAAAGAAAATAATCAGAAGTTCTAAAAGATGGATTATACAGGTTCAGTTCAATAAAATTGGGAATATGAACAAATTTCTTAGCGGGCATCCCAAAATCTATCATTTTATTCATCATAAATCTACTTGGTGTAATAAAGAAATCTATATTCTTCTCATATATTTTCATCAATTTATGGATATATGTTTCAACACAATATAAAAAAGATGCAAGATACGAATTTTTATGGCATTTAGTTATTATAGATTTGTAATACTTACCTCCTTTGCATTTTTCACATATTTTACCATGATTCACCATGGAATAACTTGGGCATATTAATTTATAATCATGTAGTGTTAGAACTGTTGCTATTTTAAATTTTTTTAAGGAATGTAAAATAGATGGTGTCAACCTTCCGTAAATATTATGAAGATGTGCAATATCTGGATGATTAGCTCTGATTAATCTTTCTATTTTTTTTTGAGATTCAAGAGAATAAATCATCTTAATAGCAGTTTTGGAATTTCTTAAGGATAGCTTAACCTGACTATAATCAATTTCATCCACAAAATATCTACTATATTCAGTTTTCCAGTTCTTGTTACTTGTCATTGCGAATGGAATCACCTGGTGTCCTTTCTTCTCTAAAATTTTTGCTGTTCCCCAGGCAACCCGATCATCACCTCCACCGATATAGTAACGATTATGTACTGTTAAAACTCTCATTCACCAATTTATTTGAATATGCTTTTTCCATTCAACTTATTACTATAATGATTGACGAAATCGATATCTAAAATATCCAATATTGTTGGAGTAATATCTACTAAGGATATCTTGTTACGGTTAATCCTTTTCTTGCAATTACCTACAAAAATCACTCCATTTTTTGTATGCTTTCCTGATATTTTTTTGTGAAGGTAACTGTTAGTAACTATAGGAGAATAAAGTGTCCAATTAACGCCATATTCTGGCTGTAGCTCAAAAATAATATCGGGTAGTTTCTCGATATATTCCCCACCAAAGAGCACATCCCTTTTGCAGACCCACTTTGCGATCCTAACACCATTTTTAGAATCAATTATATCAGCAAGTTCTTTGATTAATTTTTCTCTAAACAGTTCATACTCTAAATTCTTATCTTTTAATCTTTGCTTATTAATACATACTCCACCAAAAGGACCCATACCAGCAAATTCTGGGACATAAGCTAAGGTTTTTTGTCTTTCTATAATAAATGAAGAAGTCTTAAGTTCTTTCTTTTTAGGAATATACTTAGCTATTTTATAAACATAATCTTCAAGATTAAGAGCATACAATGTATTTAGGGCTATAGTTTTTATTTTTTCAATAAAATACCTTTTATCTAAATATTTATTTTTGTTTACTTTGGTGTATAAAAAACCTGTCTGTCTTAGAAACTCGTTTAAATTAACATTCTTAACACAACCTCTCCCATGTCCATGGTCGCTAATAATCATCAACACACTATCTTTTTCAATCACTTTCGAAAATCTTCCAATTATTTGATCAAATAATTTATAAAATTCTATTATTGTATTTTGGTATTCATTTTTTCCAGGAAAGGTAGGATCTTCTTCATCGCAATATCTCCATAGGAAATGCATTATCCGATCCAGAGTCAAAAAAGCTATGAAATATAAATCACAAGGAAAATCTCTTAACATTTGTAGACCAAAATCGGCTTGAGCGATGGTATTTTTCCGAGTTTTATCTATAAAGTTCTTCAACGTTCCTATAGTTGGAAAATCTACGATTCCGCCCAAAGATGGCAAATTATATTTATTCAATATGGTATTAGGATACGCCTGGTTATCTCCTGAGATAAAAACTGGCCCACCTACCATTACACCATTCACAGGCCATATTGGATAAGCCATAAAGGGATTAATGATACATACCTTCTTCTTAAATTGACCGGCAATATCCCAAAAAGTTTTTCCTCTAAAAACGCCAGTGTCTACTTTGAAATTTTTGTAATTCTTCCCAAAATAATCGATTTTTTCGATAATTCCATGATTGGAAGGGTCCAATCCAGTATATATGGTTATCCATGCTGGTATAGAATCAGGCGGAAAAATAGATTCTAATACGCTGCCGAAACCTTCACTCTGTAATTTCCATAAATTAGGAAGAACCTTTCGCCATTTCTCAACGAGATGATAATCCATCCCATCAATTCCGATAACACATAATTTACCCATTTAAAAATTCCATTTAATACTATTCAATTCATGCAAAATAATTTTTTGGACCGATTCTATATTTTTCGAACCATCAACTTTTATTATGTCTATTTCCTTGTTTAACAGATCATAGATCCGTTTTCTGTCTTTTAAATATTCGATTGAAGTTCCATCGAATTTTCTTTTAGCACCAATCTCTGGAGGAATATCTATATAAAAAACTTTAGTTGGTTTGGGAAATAATCTTAACAAATGATTTTTTAACATTGTTCGTATGTTATCACTATTATAATTGAAGTTGCCAGCAAAATCCGCGATGGCATCATGAATATATCTATCACAAATAACAATATTACCTTTTAAAAGCGGCAAATGAATTCTTGATATTAATTTAAAAAAATAGTCCAACAATGCAATATTTATCCATAAATTTCTTAACGCAGTAATTTTAAAATACTTATTTCTTGATTTCTTTATGTAGATGTAGTTCTTACCCTCAGTCCCCCCTTTTTCTCTTAGAAGAAATTTTTTTATTAATATTGTTATGGGTTTAATTAAAAAAGGTTCTCGCCTACCCCAATTAATTACTACATTGATTTTTCTTTTACTTAAATGATCAAATATCATTTCTGCCTGTGTTGATTTACCTGATCCATCAATTCCTATGAAACATATCAAAATACCTTTTCTCATATTTCAAAAGTCTAACGGAAAATTTCGTTCATAATTCGATTCGTCACATTTTTCCACGAATAAGGTTCAACCATCTTTCTTGTTTTGATGGTTACCGATTTCAAAAGATTTATTTTTTCTTCTATTTCTGTTCGATTTTTATAATAAAAAAAACCATTTCCTTCATTGAAAAGTTCGGGTAATCCACCATATCGCTTGGTTATTATAGGTAAATTGCACGCCATAGCCTCCAAAACTGATAATGGGATTTCTATTGATGCAGTCTCTGAAGTTACCGGAAAGATGTAGCAATCGGAGAGTCGATAAATATCTTCTATATTCTTAATATAATCCGTAATGACTCTAACTCCTGTTGCCTTAAGTTCGCTGATCAAATTTTTATCCTGATCGGTGCTTGTGCTACCAGCGATGATCACTTGGTGATAATTTGTTTGAAGTTTCTTCAAGAAATGGATATTTCTATTTCTGTTTATGTGACCCACATGAAGAAGTACAAACTTATTTAAATCTATTCGATTTTTTTCTCTTAATTTTGTCTTCTTCACTGAACCCACAGGATGAAATTTTTCCAAATCTACACCACTGGGTATAAGTTTCACGCGACAACCAAGTTCATAAAGTTCTTTAAAAACACTTAATGACTGAACAAGTATTAACTCAGGAATCACAAAGGATATAAGTTTTCGTGTTAAAAATGAATATTCTCTTGGTTGTAGAGCAATCATTACAACCTTTGCTTCTCTCGTGTATAATCTAAGCACTTTTACCCGTATCATGCTAAAAAAAGTCGCAGAAGTAGATGGAATATACAAAATTATCTCGGGATCAAAATTTCTAATCTTCTGAAATAGAGCATAACTCAAAAAAGAATTGTTCACACCTAATCTTTGAATATATCTTTCATTGGTTTTCCGGCACTGACTTGTAATAGCAAGAACATTATTATTATTCGATAATTTCCGAATCAAATTATAAGCAAAATTCTTTATCCCTTCATCAAAAGGATGTTCTAGTCTCTCTGAAATTATGCATATTTTCAAGCCCATTATTTATTTAAAAGATTTTGAAAAAGTTCAGCGTATTGTTGAGCTATTCTCTTTATATCGTGTTCTTGCTCCACATATCTTCTTGTATTAACTCCCATTTCTCTTCTTAATTTCTCATTTTCTAATAGGAGCTTGACATCCTTAACTATCTTCCCAAATGATTCCAACTGGAATCCTAATCTATTTTTACATATGCATTCATCTGGATCTATATCTAGACTTATAACTGGCACATTTCTTACCCAAGCTTGAAGAAAGGTATTAGGAAATCCTTCATGTCATGAAGTGCTAACAAAGATAGACGCTTCATCAGAGTATTTATCGACTTCATGATAGGGTACAAATCATAAATACTCCAAATTTGGGATTTTATTAGCAAATTTATTAATTCCCTTGCCATAAGAATTTGTTGTACCTCGGCTCCGCCTGTAACTAATAATTTCATTTGTCTTCCTCTACCATTCTATTTTATCTCAGTGTAAGTAATATCACTATCTGAAATCCTTCTTGGATGGAAAAATACAAAGCCCACAAAAGTCATTAAATCTCTAACTATATAATAAAGAAATAAAATGAAAATGTTATTTTGCTTCTTCAAATGTCTCATCGTTCTGTATATGGTAGCAATTAGGTAAATAGTAGTTGGATAAACTGATTTTAATAAAATTGAGAGAACTCCTGTAATAATCAACAAAATTAAACTATAATCGTGTTTTATGATTAATGGATATATTGATTTATTAAAAACATGTTCTCTATAAAGTAATGAACCGCCATAAAAATGATTC
>JAUWMK010000322.1 GCA_030613185.1 Promethearchaeum sp. | reverse complement strand
TGACCTATAGCGGCAACTTTTCCTAGCTTAAATGCTTCATTTGATTTCAAGATTTTTGTGGTTTCTTCAATTCCTTTCCCCCATAATTCGGAGGCATCTTTAATTTCAACTTTATCATCTAATATTTCCAGATACACAGGTTGGTCCGATGCACCATGAATCATGATTCCATCATATCCCGCTCTTTTCATCTGAACACCTATTTGACCTCCTGTATTTGATTCAGCCCATATCCCTGAAAGAGGTGATTTAGAACAAGCAACAACACGCCCTGTACATAATCCTTTTGAACCAAGTAATGGTCCACTCATAAGAAATATAACGTTTTCAGGACCTAATGGATCAGTATCTTTATTGATCTTAGATATCAAGCTTGCACATGCATATCCTGCACCTCCTACAAAGAGTTCGGCAAGATTTTCATCTAATGGTGTAGTTTTAATTGTTTTAGTGGATAAATCAATTTCAAGAATTTTACCCGTAAATCCTTTAATATTTGACATATTTTTTCGCTCCATCTTTTAATTTTAGATATATATAATATATAATAAAAAAATCAATCATTTTCATTTGTAAAGTAATAAATTAGCAACCATAAGAAGGCTTGATAGATTTCGTCCTCCTTTTTTTAATTCCCATCTAAAATGCCCAAAATCATTCTTAGTTAAGGTCATCTTTATTAAAGAATAATTTCCTGCGGAATACCACATCAAATCTTCAGGCTTAGCTTTAATCTGTATGTCATAATCATCAATTTCCCCGTCACTCAGATTACAGGACCCATCTTTTATAATTAGATTTACATAAAGAAATTCAGTCGGATAGACCTGAAGTTTGAAACTTACTCGAAGATCTTTTTGAAGTTTTTTCTTCCATTTTGGAATCTCTTTTTTTTCTTCTATAGCACAAGACACAATCTGTTTGAAACTATTTGAAAGATTTTCTTTTTCAACCTCATCCATTTTAGGATTTTCTTTTTCATTGCTACTCATTTTCACTATACTAAAATTTGCTCTTTAACTAAATAAATTTTATCAAGATTTTTTCACATTCCAAATTGAAATCTTGATCTAAAACTTTAATTTAGTTCAGAGAAATTTGAATTAGAGGTTTAAAATTAAAATGTGGTTTTTTGATTCACCGAAAATTATCTATGGAGAAGACTCACTTTCCCACCTTGAACAGATTGTAGGAAAGAAATGCTTTATTGTAACTGATCCAGGAATAATTAAAGCGAAACTGTTAGACATTCTAACAGATGTATTGAAAGAAGCGGGAAAAGAATGGAAGATTTTTGACGAAGTTGAATCGGATCCTAAGGAAGAAACTATACTAAAAGGTGCGAAAATCTGCCAGGAATACGACCCAGATCTCATAATTGCATTAGGCGGAGGTTCTGCTATTGATGCAGCAAAGGGCATCTGGATTTTATATGAACGCCCTGAATTACAAATAGACGATATGCACCCTTTTATTAAACTTGGATTAGGAACAAAGGCAAAAATGATTGCAATTCCTACAACAAGTGGAACCGGTGCGGAAACAACTTGGGCAATTGTTATAACTCGAATTAGAGATGGAATCACAACTAAATTAGAACAGGCTAATCGGGAGGCAATTCCTACATATGCAATTGTTGATCCAATTTTTACAAAAGATCTTCCACCCAAATTAACAGCAGCAACTGCGTTTGATGCATTAGCACATCTCCTGGAAGGTTTGATCTCTGATTGGAGAAACGATTTCAGTGATGGAATGTCCCTTAAAGCTATGGATCTCATTCGAACTTATTTATATCGAGCATATAGCGACGGGCATGATATGGAAGCCCGAGAGAAAATCCATAATGCTGCAACAATAGCTGGATTGGCCTTTGGAAATTCTCAAGCTATTATGGGGCACGCGATGGGGCATGTATTGGGAGCAAATTTCCATATACATCATGGAATGGCAGTAGGACTATTCTTACCGTATATTCTACAATATTGCATAAACGATCCAGATAAAGATGAAGCTAAGCAAATTCTTTCAAAGTTTTCGAAAATGCAAGGAATCGCACTTTGGGCGGATTCTGATGATAAAGCTGCTAAAAAACTGGTTCAAGAAATAAAAGATATGCGAGATCAAGTTCATATGGCAAAATCTTTAAAGGAATTAGGAATTAAAAAAGAAGAATTTGAAGAGAAATTGGAATTAATGGGAAATCAATGTTTAGAATCAGCAAGTGCTACCATGAGCCCTCGTTCTGCAACATCTGATGTGTTTATGCGGGTCTACCAATATGCTTATGATGGAAAAGATATTGATTTTTAACAACACAAAATTTTTTTAAAGTAACAATCAATTAAGTATCAATGGAAATGATTTAATATGGGATTAAAATTCGGAACAGCAGAATGGATCGAGGAATATATTGTAACCTTGAATAATAATAAAGATTATGAAGATGCGGCCAAAACTTGGGAGGGAGACTTTTTGTTTATCATAGAACCTGATGGAAATCTAGATCATGAAGTTAGATTTTACGTTGACCTTTGGCACGGCAAAGCAAGGAGCGGTAGAGCAGTCGGGCCTGATGAAAAACTTGAAACTGCCTTTGTTTTTTCAGGAAAATGGGGTAATTTCCATAAATTGATTCAAAAGAAATTGGACCCGATCCAAGGTCTTATGCAGGGAAAGTTTGCATTGAAAGGCGATATGGGTAAAGTAATGCGCGCAGTACGGGCAGCCCAAGAATTAGTAAATACTATTTTAATGTTAGATACTGAGGTTTATTAATTTCCTTTTTTTATTTCAGTTTTATTTCAGTTTTTTTCAGTTTTTTAGATCCTCTTAAAATTTCATATCATTTCAAAACCATATTTAGCCGATTTAGATAAATCTGGTCCTATTTGATTTGGAAAGAAAAACATTTAAAATTTCAATTTTCATATTAGTTAATCTAAGTAGAAATTTAGGGAGAATATTCATACTTTATCGGAATATAAAAAAAAAAAATATGTATTTCGATTGAATTCATTAGGGACTGATCAAATGGCATCTCAAAAAATTAAGGTTGGAATTCCCAGAGCATTACTTTACTATAAATTTTTTCCGATGTGGACAACATTTTTTAAGGAATTAGGCGCAGAGGTTATTGTTTCACCCAAAACTAATAAAATTTTAAAAGATGTTGCAGTCAGTATAGCCCCCGATGAAGATTGCTATTCATCTAAACTTTATTATGGTCATGTAATGGCTCTTAAAGATAAAGTTGATTGCTATTTCATACCGCGATTCAGTAGTGGAGGTTTTGGGAAAGGACATGAAAAAAATGTGAGTTGTCCAAAATTTATAGGATTGGCTGAAGTTCTTCGTTCGGTTTTTCCAGATTTACCTGAAATTATAATGCCTTATTTTTCAACTGCAAAAAATAATCATGGAAAATTGAAATTTCTTAAATATTGTTTTTCTATCGGATCAAAATTCACTAAAAATCCGTTTAAAATTAGAACTGCAATAAAAAAAGCATTAAAAAATCAAAAGGAACATTATCAACAAATTCAGATTAGTGTTGATGAACTTCAAAAGTGGGAACGCTCAGAGATATTGTTAAATGAAGCCCCAAATGTTGAAGAAGGAGATGTTCCATTAAAGGTTGCTATTGTTGGTCATTCATATGTACTTAATGACCCTTATCAATCAATAGAAATAATGAAGAAATTAACAAGTCACGGGGTTGATTGTATTACATCAGAACAAATGCCACGCGAACTTGTCGAACACCAGATGAAATTCTTAGATTTTAACATGTATTTCGAATATGAACGCGAAATAATCGGAACAGTTATGCATTTCCTTGAAAGTAAGACAATTGATGGAATTTTGCATTTAATAATATTCTCATGTGGACCCGATTCTATTGGTGGGGAATTATGTTCTCGATTTTCTCGACGGAAACCTGAGGTACCTTTATTACAATTAGTAATAGATGAACACACAGGAGAAGCGGGATTAAATACGCGAATTGAAGCATTTATTGATATGCTACGTAGGAGAAAGAGTATAAAAGAAAAAAAAATAAGGAGGAAAATTGAATGCCCATAACATTTCCTCACTTTGGCTCATTAACTTATGTATTTGAAACATTATTACGGGAATTGGGTCGAAAAGATATTATAGTTCCTAATAAACCAAGCAAAAGAACAGCAGAACTGGGTACAAGATATTCTCCTGAATTTGTTTGCACTCCATTCAAAATTACCTTGGGAACTTTTATTGAAGCATTAGAAAGGGGAGCTACAGAATTAGGAATGGGAGGTTGTAATGCCTATTGCCGCTTTGGATATTATTGGCCAGTCCAAAAGCTTATATTGGAAGACTTAGGATATGATTTCAGATTTGTTCCCATAGATTATGAAGATCCATTGGCCATTGTTCGAACTTTAAAAAATGAAAGCGATGGATTTAGTTATTTACAAACACTTAGAGCACTTCAGAAAACTTGGGTCAAAAATAGATTTACGGATTTAGTTGACAAGCTACGGTATGAATACCGTGCAATTGAAACTGTAAAAGGTACAACTGATCGGGTTGCAGAAAGAGCATTTAAAACTATTGTTGAAACAAAGGGAATGATAAATATTCGCAAGTTGAAAAAAACACTTCCATTAATGTTTGAAAAGGAAATTGAAATAGATAATTCCTTGGATCCATTGAAAATTGCAATTATTGGAGAAATTTATGTCGTATTCGAACCCGCACTGAATGTTGATGTTCATCGGAGGTTAAATGAATTAGGAGTGATATGTGAAACACCAGCCTCATTAAGAAGATTTATTGATATCGGATATAAACTAAACCCATTCTTAAAATTACACCGTGAAGTTTCGGTGAAAATTGCAGAACCATATTTAGGATATCGTTGTGGTGGAGAAGCGCAAGAATCAATTGGAGATACTATTTTTTATAAAAATAAAGGATGGGATGGAATGGTTCATTTATATCCTTTTACTTGTATGCCTGAGATCATTTCACGGAGTATATTGCCACAAATTAGTAAAGAATACGATATGCCAGTGTTGTCTCTTGTTGTAGATGAACAGACAGGGGAAGCGGGTTTTCAAACACGATTAGAAGCTTTTATCGATCTGCTTTACAGAAAAAGAGAAAAAGATAGAGAAAGAAAAATAACAAAGAAAAGTACGAAACCTAACGTTTCATTTCAAACTGTTTATGGAGTATAATGATTATGAATTTCAATGGAAAAAGATTTTATCTGGGTGTTGATGTAGGATCGATTAGTACTAACTTGGCTGTAATAAACGAAGAGAAAGATTTTGTTGAATCAGTATATATAAGAACTGAAGGTAAACCGATCAAATCGATTCAACGAGGTATGGCAATTCTGCGTGAAAAATTAGGTTATGAAATGCAAATTACTGGAGCTGG
>JAUWMK010000165.1 GCA_030613185.1 Promethearchaeum sp. | reverse complement strand
ATTTATGGAGTTGGTACGAAAATTGAAAAACATAAAAATGGGAAAACCTACCATAATATAAAGTTACGGGGCTGGTTACTCGTTAAATTGAAGAATAATTCGCGCAGCGTAGATTCTAAAGGAAATAATAAAAAAAAAGAGGTATAGAATGGTTCAACTTTGTTTTACTCTGTGCGGTCTGGTTTTTTTCAGACCGACAGATAAAAATGAAAAAAAAAGGTAAGAATTGTTATAATGCATTCAAAGCATTGTTGAAAGTTTCGCTAGGGCGCATTGCTTTCGTTGCAAGCTCATCATCGGGTTTATAATATCCATGAAGGTCTACGGCCTGTCCTTGGACTGCAAGTAATTCATTGGAAATCTTCAATTCATTCTCAGCTAGTGCTTTAGCAAGCTTTGCGAATCTTTCTTGCATATCGGAGTCTTTTGTTTGAGTTGCAAGTGCTTGTGCCCAGTACATGGCCAGATAAAAGTGGCTACCTCGATTATCGAGTTCTTTTACCTTTCTCGAGGGAGATTTGTTAGTGTCTAAATATTTTTCTATTGCCTTGTTAAGAGTATCTGCGAGAATCAGAGCTTTTTGATTGTTCGTTCGCTCACCTAAATGCGTTAAGGAATTTGGAATGGCCAAAAATGCACCCAATGAATCCCAACGTAAATGATTCTCTTGGATAAATTGTTGCACATGTTTGGGTGCTGATCCTCCTGCTCCTGTTTCAAATAATCCTCCACCTTGCATTAAAGGCACTATAGAAAGCATTTTTGCACTGGTTCCAACTTCAAGGATTGGAAAGAGATCCGTTAGATAATCCCGAAGTACATTACCAGTTACCGCAATCGTATCTTTGCCTTGGTGGATCAGCTGACAAGCATCTTGTGTGGCTTCCATTAGAGGTAAAATTTTGATATCTAAGCCAGTCGTGTCATGATCTTTTAAATAAGTATGGACTTTTTTGATGAGTTCAGCATCATGGGCCCGATTTTCATCCAACCAGAAAACTGTGGGATAACCAGTAGCTTTTGCTCTTGTCACAGCTAATTTTACCCAATCTTGAACTGGTAAATCCTTTACTTGACACATACGGAAGAAATCACCATCTTTAACCGGACGTTCAAGCAAGATTTCATTAGATTCAGAAATTATGTGGACGGTTCCTTCTCCGTGAATTTCAAAAGTTTTATCATGGGAACCATATTCTTCTGCTTTTTCCGCCATTAAACCGATATTTTGCACTGTGCCCATGGTTGAGGGATTATATGCGCCGTGTTCTTTGCAAAAATCTATGGTAGTTTGAAAGACACTGGCATAACTACTATCCGGGATCACAAAATTAGTGTCATAAGCTTTTCCATCCGGCCCCCACATTTTTCCACCCAAGCGGATAGCTGCGGGCATCGAGGCATCAATGATTACTTTACTAGGTACATGAAGATTTGTGATTCCTTTATCAGAATCCACCATCGCTAATTTTGGGTTATTTTCATAGCAAATATTGATGTCATCCGTTATTTCTTTTTGTTTTTCGGGCGATAACTCCTTGATTTTCGTATATAACTCAGCAAGACCATTATTTGCGTTGATACCAAGTTGCTTAAATGTGTCTGCATGTTTTGTAAATACTTCTTTGAAGTACACAGAAACGACATGCCCAAAAATAATGGGATCAGATACTTTCATCATGGTCGCTTTCAAATGCACCGAGAACAATATGTCTTGTTCTTTTGCATCTTTTACTTGTTTTTCTAAAAATTTTCGTAAAGGAAGTTTTTCCATGACAGAAGCATCGATGATTTCTCCAGGAATCAAAGCCAATTTTTCTTTGAGAATAGTTTTCTTTCCCGTAGTGTCAACAAACTCAATTGTAGAATTTCCAGCGTTTTGATCTGTTATTGTAGTTGCTATTTCATTATGAAGAAGATCGCCAGAATTCATAGTCGTCACATGGGATTTTGATTCTTTTATCCATTCACCCATAGAATGTGGGTGCGTTTTTGCATAGTTTTTTACTGGAATCGGAACTCTCCGATCAGCATTTCCCATTCGTAAAACGGGATTAGCTGCACTTCCTTTTACAATATTGAATGCAGCTCGGATACGTTTTTCTTCTTCCGTCTGAGGATTTTCAGGAAAATCAGGAATATTGTAACCCTTGTCTTGCAATTCCTTGACGGCTGCTTTTATTTGAGGGATTGAAGCACTGATGTTGGGAAGTTTAATTATATTAGCTTCTGGTTGATTCACTAACTTACCCAGTTCTCCCAAATCATAGGGTAATCTTTGCTCTTCAGTCAAATAATCTGGGAAATTAGCAATAATACGACTCGCTAATGATATGTCCTTTGTATCAACGGCTACACCTGCTACTTCGGTGAATTTTTTAACTATGGGTAGCAATGAATAGGTGGAAAGCCTGGGAGCTTCATCAACTATTGTGTATATTATCTTTTCATTAGTTTGATTCATTTTTTACTCACTTTTTAATTAATTTGGGGTTAAAAAAAAGAAAGGGGATTAATCGTAAAGAATTTCATCCCAAGGTTGTCGGTATAATCGAGATCTTTGCCTTTTCTGGTCAAAAATATGCCCCATCATTCCGATTGATCTACCTAAAACAAAGAGTCCGTTTAAGGCTTCACTATCAATTATATCTTGCTTTTCTTCAGCGCTAAAATCTGCATTTTCGAGCAAATCTAAAAAGCATATTCCGATACATCCATCCACGTTCAATATCAAGTTGTTTCGCTTTGAAGTGGTTAATTTTTCTACTTCAAGTGCATAATCTAGATAAGGATGTTTTGGGAAATTTTCGATAACAAATTTCTTTAATAACGTAACTCTCACATCAGGATTTTGAACCGATTTAATACGATGACCGATTCCTGGAATATTTTTCTTTTCAACTCTCTTCATATAATTTATGAATTCACTTGGAGTTTTTCCAGTGTCTTTAGCCATTCTAAAATATTTTGCTCCATCAGAGATTGCACCACCAAATCTAGGACCTATTGTTAAAATACCGGTTGCTAAAGAAGACATTAAATCCTTTCCTGCTCGGGCAGTGATTATTGCATTATGAGCACCACTCACAGCTGGACCGTGTTCGGCAGTAAGTTTGACAACCATTTCAATGTAATTCGAAGCATATTCAGGTAACTCTCGTTTACACCATAGCATTCCAATTATATATCCAAGTGATCGGTTTTCTTTGATTATTTCATCTAATCCCTTTTTATTATATGTTGGAACATCGCCACGATCATCAGAAATAGTGCACACAACATCAGTTGGGCGTCGAACTAATCCTTCTTTTACTGCTTGAGCGAAATCCATTGGCATTTTTGGTGGTTCAAATTCTTTTACTGGATCAATTTTACCTTCAACTTTCAATTTTTCAAAGGTTTCTTTTATTTTATTGCCTAATTCATCATAGGTTTTCGGTACTATTGCTCCTACTTCTTTCAAAGCTTTGTTTTTTGCGTCAGCTGTTTCTAAATCGCTTCCAGCCATTGCTCCTGCATGACCGAATTGTAAACCTTTTGGTAAAATACTTGCGGCTGTTCCTGTTACCCATATAACTATAGGTTTTTTGATTTTTCCGTCTTTTATTGCTTCTACAATTTTATATTCATCAGTCCCACCTATTTCACCTAAACAAACAAGCATTTTTATTTTAGGATTCTGCTCATATCTCAGTAAATGATCAATTAAAGAAGCTCCAGGATATCTATCCCCTCCAATTGCGATACTTTCATAGATCCCATCAGAGTTTTGGGCAATCATGAAATTCATTTCATTGCTCATACCACCAGATTTGGATACAAAACCAACAGATCCAGGGCGATACAATTTTGAAAGAACAACATTTTCTATAGTTCCTGCAGTATTTCCAATTTTGAAAGCTCCTGCGCGTATGCCTCCAACAGTAGCGGGTCCAATAATCATTTTATTACGTTCTCTAGCAATTTTTCCAAGAATACGGCTTTGACGTTCAGGAATTCCCTCTGCTATAATTGCTACGGTTCGAATTGTTTCTGATTCTAATGCTTCTTTACTGGTCTCAAAGGATGAGCGAAAAGATGCAAAATTAACCATGACATCTGCTTCAGGATGGTTTCTTGTTGCCATTTCTAAACTTTTATAAACAGGAATTATAATTTCACTCACACCAAAGAAAACTTTATGGTATGCTACAGAATCATTCTGAGTTGGTCTAATTACTGCTGCGACAGAAGGCTTTTCTCTTTTACATACATAATCAAAATCAATCATCCGTTGAATTGCGCGTGTTTGGAATCCATAAATAATTGCTCTTGTCTTTTCATTAAATAATTCGTAATCTTCCATTTTAATTATCTCCTTTCATTGCGATTGGAACAATTCGTGTTAATGGCGTATATCTATCATAGACTTCAATAGGTAAATCTAATTCTTTTCCAATATCTTTCATGAGTTGAAGACCTTCTTTTTCATAAGGGCCACCTCTGCGAACATAAATCTTAACCTTAGCTTTTTTGAGTTGATCTACTTTCTTTCTAAATACGCTTACAATTCCAAGGAAAGTTGCTTTAACATTGGTAAAATTTGCAATTCCGCCTGCAATAAACAGATATTTTGATTTGTTTTTTGGAGCGGGATTTTTTGTCATTAGATCAATAATTGCTTCAGCATATAATTCGGTATATTCACGTGATGGATTACCAGAATATTCTCCGTAATTGGCTAGTTCTTTTCCAAAACCTAAATCTGCTATTGTATCAGTAAATATCACAGAAGCTCCTCCTCCAGATAATAATGTCCAAATTCTTCCATCTGGATTTAAAAGTTTGAATTTTAAAGAAGCACCTGTTTTCGAATCCAGTTCATCAATATATTCTTCTTCTTTCGTTAATTCTTGACCAAATCCGCCAGGGAATTCAACTGGGTTATCGGAATTATTCCAGGTATTGCTGTGGAGAAAGTAGGCGGTATTATCTAATCTTGATTTCAAATCCAAAGGAATAATTTCCTTTTGTTTTGTAATTGCAAATGGATTAATTTCCAAAAAGGTAAAATCTTGATCTTGGTAAACATGAAGTAAACCTTTGATAAATGAAATTAACATTTCAGAATTTTCACCAGTTTTAGGTAATTTAGAAGTAAAATCAAAAGAATTAATATCTGCATCAAATGGGATTGGTATATGAGTTACTTTATCCCAATTTTCTTCTACAAATATTCCTCCTTCCAAACTAAAATGAACAATATCACTATCTCTATCAGATGTGATGGATATATAGTATTCTGTATCATGTGGAATGAAAGGTTCCACTAAAAGTCGTGTTAGCGTTCCTTTTTTACCACTTATTTCAAATTTCCTATTCAATTTTTCAGCAGCAAAGGCTTTTAATTGTTTAAGATCTGCATCGAGCAATAATAAATTGGCTTTTCCGCGTTTTCCAAATAATTGGTCGGGTTTTGCAACCAGTTTATCGGTTTTTAACCAAGGTAATTCTTTTGCTAACTTATCAATGTCCGTTTCTGGAGTCAACACAGCAAGTTTGCCGTGATATTTGAACTCTGGAAAATACTTTGGAAGTTCACTTGCAATAAGTTTTTTCCCATCGTATTCATATATTGGTTTTGATGCCATTTTGTTTTCCTTCTATTATTGACTTGCGTAAATTAATTTTCCACCTACGAGAATTATTTCTCGATCTCGTTCTGATAAATCATAAGTCACTTCAAAATCAAGGTTTTGAGTATCATTATGGACGATAATTGGTTTAACTCCATCCTTGATTGATTGTTTGACACCAGAAATTGATAAAATGTCTCCTTGTTTTAATTGATCGAAATCTCCTGGATTTACAAATGTTAGTGGTAAGATTCCAAAGTTAATCAGATTATCACGATGAATTCGAGCAAATGATTTTGCTATTTTGAATTTTATCCCAAGATACATTGGAGCGAGTGCTGCGTGTTCTCTACTGGATCCTTGACCATAATTATCTCCCGCAATTATTGCACATCCTCCTTGAGCTTTTGCTTCTAATGCTCGTTTTGAAAAATCCGGATCGATTTGTTCAAATACATGTTTACTGATTTCGGGTAAATTGCTTCTTAATGGAAGTATTTTTGCACCAGCAGGCATGATGTGATCAGTTGTTATATCATCTTCAACTTTGATTACAACCTTAATATTTGAAAATGCTTTGGGTAATGGTAGAAATTCTGGTAATGGTGCAATATTGGGTCCACGAATTATTTCAATTTTGCTACCGTCTGTTGCAGGTTCTAAGATCATAGAATCATCGATTTCGATTTCTTTTGGAAAATCAAATTTAGGATAAGCACCGAGTTTTTTCGGATCAGTAATTTGGCCATAAACAGCAACAGCGACAGCAACTTCTGGGCTTACAAGATATGCTTGCGCACTTTTATTCCCTGTTCTCCCAAAGAAGTTCCTATTGAACGTACGAACAACAACAGCATCTGTTTTGGGTGCAAATCCCATTCCAATACATGGTCCACAAGCGGATTCAAATACTCGCGCCCCAGCAGAAATAATGTTAGCAAGCGCCCCATCTTTACTTAATTGGGTCATGACTTGTCTTGAACCTGGTGAAATTCCTAAAACTGTATTTGGATGTATTTTTTTACCTTTTAGCAATGCTGCTACAGTTTCCAAATCTTTAAGTGAACTATTTGTGCAAGAACCAATTGCTACTTGATCCACTTTCATTCCATATAACTCTGATAATTTTACAACATTTCCAGGAGAATGCGGTTTGGCAACCATCGGTTCTAATTCAGATAGACTAATTTCCATTATTTCATCATAATCTGGTTCTGATCCTTCTGGAATTTCTATCCATTGGTCTTCACGTCCTTCCAATTTAAGGAATTCCTTTGTGATCTCATCAGAGGGGAATATTGATGTGGTTGCTCCTGTTTCTGCACCCATATTTGTTATTGTTGCTCTTTCTGGAACTGAAAGTGTTTTAATTCCGGGCCCAAAGTATTCTAAAATTTTACCACGTCCACCTTTTACGGTTAGAATTCTTAAAACTTCTAAAATAACATCCTTGGCTGTAACGTATTCTGGTAGTTTTCCAGTAAGCTTTATACCTAAAATTTTTGGTGTTTTTAGATAAAATAAGCCTCCTCCCATAGCAATTGCTACATCTAATCCTCCGACACCGATAGCAATTTGTCCCATTCCACCAGCTGTTGGTGTATGTGAATCTGAGCCAACTAATGTTTTTCCTGGAGTAGCAAAACGTTCTAAGAAAACTTGGTGACAAATTCCATTTCCTGGTCGGGAAAACTTAATCCCAAATTTAGACGCCACTGATTGTAAATAACGATGATCATCAGGGTTTTTGAAGTCTGTTTGTAGAGTATTATGATCCACAAACGAAACTGATAATTCTGTTTTAACATGATCCATCTTCATAGCTTCGAACTGAAGATAAGCCATAGTTCCTGTTGCGTCTTGAGTTAGAGTATGGTCGATCTTAATACCTATTTCTTTTCCAACTTCAAAGGTTCCTTCAACAAGATGTTTTTGTAAAACCAATTTTGCGATTGATGCCATATATCTATCACTAAAAAATATTTCTTAATGAAAATATGTTCCTTTCACTTATAAAAACTCTCTAGAAACTTACCATAAATATAGATCGGGATCATAAATCATCGACTAATGGTAAAAATATTAACCAACATTTTACCAAAACTTAAATAAAAATGTATCTTTAATTTTTTGTAAGAAGTAATTTTCAAGGTTTAAATTATGTCAATTGAACTACTCCCAAAGAAAGATAATGAAAAAAAGGTATTATATAGTTTAGTGCAATACCCAGATTTATCTGATAAAGAATTATCTGAGATTTTAGGATTAAAGGGCTCTACCTTTACATCAGTAAGAAAAAGATTAAAAACTGAAGGATATTATAAACAAATTCTTGTTCCAGATTTAAAATATATGGGTTGTGAGTTTTTGGGTGTGATTTTTACCAGTTTTAATCCAGTTATCTCTCTTGAAGAAAGGATTAATATAACTAGTGAAACAATTGAGGTTGCTGATGAGATTTTTCTCTCTATCGGTGATCCAGAAAAAGGTTTTTCTTTAAGTTTAAACGAAAATTATACCAATTTTGTCCGGATAAATGAAAAACGAACTGCAGTTTTTGGAAAAGCTGGATTACTCGAGAAAGAATATCCAAATGAGATTATATTCCCTTTTCAAACCTCAAAAACCTTTGAATTTTTTAATTATGGTAAAACATTAAAAAAAATCTTTAATCTTGAAAATATATTGAATGTTCCCAAGAAATCTCAAAAATCAGAAGAGAACAGCGGAAAATCTACCAAGAATTATGATTTTTATGAAGAAAAAGGAGAAGTAAACCTGAAAGCAAATGAGAAAAAAGTTTTTTCGTGTTTAATCAATAATCCTAAGGCAACTCTTCAAGAAATTGCCGATGAAATCGATCTTACTAGACATACTGTATCTCGAATTAAAAAAGGTTTTTTTAAAAGAGGATTATTAAGGTATTTAACTATTCCGAATCTAAAAAAGATTGGTTATGGTCTGCTTGTTTTTTATCATTTCAAATTTAAACCGCAAAAACCTCCAAGGGATGAAGATTTTGAAGAGTTAAACTCTGATTCAACTATTTATTTTGTTGGTAAAAAATTCGAGGCTGTGATGCTTTCGCTCTATAAAGATTATGATGCTTATAAAAATGACAAGACAGAGAAATTTACATATCTTAAAATGAATGAATTGATTATTTTTGATCCTGAAATAAGGCGTTATACATTTGATCGGTTAAAAATTATCAAGGATATGGTTTTTGAGCCAATTACAGAAAAAATATTGAAAAACAACTAAAAACATTAACCGCCTCCAAACATATGTAAGGCTAAAACATTATCTCCGTTTTTAATATATGTTGAATGATACTCACTTTTTGGAATGAAATTATCATTAATTTTTACCGTAATATTTGGAAATGTATAATTCTTAATTTCTAATAATTTCTTAACTGTTAAATTTTCAAACCATTCTGTAGGTCTATTATTAACTTGAATCATACCTAAGTGATTAAAATACAGTGATTATGAAAAATTTTATTGTAATAAATTATAATAACTAATATAAATGGATATTTCATGGCAATTCATCAATTATATTCTAATATCTTATGTATTAATCTACATTCTTTTTCATTTGCCTTTTGACATTCTTATGCTTATTAAAAAAAAATCAGCAAAATATCCCAATGCTCCTTTTGAATCATTTTTTGAAGGATTTTTCTTTGTACTTCCATCATTAGGGTTTTGGTTTTATTTATTCATAGCTCCATTATATTCTCTAATAAAAAAGCAGAATATTTTCAATTTTGAATATTTTCCAGATCGAATTATTCTATGGTTGAGAATATTTGGAGCCATTTTATTATCTGTCGGTTTATTAATTGCATGTTTGGGGAGAATTGGAAGAAATTTTTATCTTGCGCGAGAAACTCCGATATTGGCTACTAATTGGGGGCATGCTATTGTTAGGCACCCAGAATATTTTATGTATATAACGGGATTTATTGGTTTACCTCTTTTAACTTTACAAATTTTCTTATTGCCATTACTATTTGGAATTTGGGGATATATTCGTACAATAAAACATGAAGAAGATCTATTAATTCAAACTTTTGGTTTAGAATATCAAGAATATATGAAAAAAGTTGGAGCTCTTTTTCCGAAATTTAG
Source organism: Promethearchaeum sp. (assembly GCA_030613185.1). GTDB lineage: Archaea > Asgardarchaeota > Lokiarchaeia > Sigyniarchaeales > Promethearchaeaceae > Promethearchaeum. The sequence continues at coordinate 156 of JAUWMK010000165.1, read as the reverse complement.
GAAAAATTAAATTTTTTGGCACTGTTCAAATAGAGATAAAACTTCCAAATTAAATTCTTAAATATTAAATCTACTCCGGACTATTTAAGATCGCCTATTTTTTCCCCATTGTTTCTATTAAGTACAAATAATAGCGCCGCGATGTGGATAGCTTCG
>JAUWMK010000380.1 GCA_030613185.1 Promethearchaeum sp. | reverse complement strand
TCATCTGGGACCTTCATTCAAAAGAGTTGCTAAAAGAATACTTAAAATTCAATCCTGAAGCGATATATACCGATTTTCCCTCGGTAGCTAATGAAGTTTGGAAAAAAACTTAAATTTCAATATTAAAAACCACCAGATTCTAAGATCCAATTTTTTTCCTATTCATATAACCGCATTCTGGGCAAATAATATAGCCAAAACCAATATTATATTCGTCTGCTATTCCAACAATAGGTCCGCCACATGATGGACATATAGGTGCATTACTTGGAAACCATTGCCCTTTTACATTCGGTGTCGCTTTCAAATCATTAATCCAATTTTGGAACCTTCCAATTGCTTGATATTGATTTTTTTCCTTTCTTTTCTCTTGATATGATTTAGGTCGTGAAACAACTACAACCACGGATTTCATTTTTTTTGGAGTGTTTAATAATGATAATGTTGGTAAAATTGCATTTTGCTTCATGCTTGAAAAAAACTCGAAAAGTTCAGGAGGTCCCAGTGCAACAATTGTACCTTTTCCATGTGAATCTGGATGCCTTTCAAGTAGAATTTGAAAAACTCGATCATTAAAATCACGTGCCCAAATCAAAATCCATAAATCAGGATTCAATTCTTTTCCTTGTTCATTAGCTAATTGGAGTAAACCCATTTCCACATAATAATGATTTTCTTTCCTGCACAAGAAATTAATATCATCAAAGAATTTTCTCTCTACTAAAGGATAAGATCCGAAAGATTCTGTTATGCTCTGCAAACCTACCTTTGCTTTTGATTTTTGCCAACTTGTTTTCGTTGAGAGAAAATACATATTTAAAAAAGGCGGGAAAAACATTTAAAAAATTCGAAAAAAATATAATTTCATAGTTTTTAAATATAAAGTATAAGTTATATATTTAAATGCGAAGATGGGAATTATGAGACCCCTAATTGAAGAGATCAAAGAAGTTCTAACTCCAAATAATTCAATTGGATTTGTTAAAGATAATAAAATATTCCAATTACAACCAGTTTTACCAATAACTCAGTTTCTATCCATGGCTAAGGATCTCGACACAGAAGGTCAAAAAAAAATATTAAAATTTGTTAACAGCCCTAACACCATTATTTTTAATGGCATCATATATATCGCAACTAAAGGATTAAATTTGAAAGGACGTTTAAAAGAAATACTGTTAATTTACCGTAACCACCTAAAAGAGATTGTTGGTGATAAAAAAGCGTTAATTGATCTATATGAGAAAGTGCCACCAGAAGACATTGCAAATTTAACTGAAGATCATGTGATTTTCGCAATGATGAGTGTCTACAGTTCCGATAAGAAAGAACTTACTGCAATCCGTTATTTACCAGATTATGAAATCCATTTTGAATCTAAAACTTATAAAATGCCTGGATGTATGCTCGTTTTGCATATTGATAAAAACTTAGCAATTGGAGATCCTGAAGTTGTTGTTAATGGGCATAATTATGAACATCCTTTTGTATATAAGCATGATTTCATGAAATTTGGTCAAAAAATATGTATGGGTTCCTTTTATTCATCAAAAGATCGTAAAAATTTCAACAATCTTCGTTTTGCAAATACCATCAACAATTTATTAAAACAGGCGGTTCAAATTCTGGTATCTGGCTATAACCGAGGAGTAAGCCCTGCCAATGGTCATTTAACGGGAGTGCAATATAAAAAATATATCGTATAAAATGATTAATCATGTCTGAAAAAAATTATGAATTGAAAATAAATAATACTTTGAGTGATTTACTGGAGGATTCCGGCAATTATGGTAAAGATTCAAATTCAGATTCAGTTTCAAAGGAAAATTTAAGTAAGAAATCGAAATCCACAAGAAAACTAAAAAAAATTATAATTACGCGCTCTGCATATAATAAAATAATTATTATTGCACAAGAAGTATCCAAATTATTAAACCAAAGCATGGAGGTTTATGCACTTTGCATTGGTGATAATGGTATTATCGAAGATTTATTAATCCCTGCTCAGAAGGTAAGTTCAATTTCAATTCATATAAATGCCAATGATATTTTATCTTTAGTACCTTATATTAGAGAAAATAATCTGAATATTATTGGATGGGCTCATTCTCATGGAAATATGTCTGCTTTCTTTTCAAGTACTGATGATAATAATCAAATTACTGTACTAAATGATACATCGAACTATACTGAAATTGATAATATACGTGTTAAATATTGTTTTGGAATAACTGTTAATTTGAGGGAAGAATTGTTTGGAATAGTAACTACCCAATTTCCATCAGGAGATATTGTTCATGAAAATGCAATTTTTGAAATTGATTGTAATCTCCCCCCAAATTGGAATGAAAATAAGATCCGGAAAGAGATTTCTGAAGATTTAAAAAATAAAATAAATAAAAAAAAAGAAAAAGATTTCCAATTTATTGATAATTTAGATAGTAATGATTATGATAATGATTATAATAATGATGATGATTGAAGATGATTGAAGATGATTGAAAATGAGTGAGATTAAATACGACCGCCAAACTAGAATTCCTAAATGGGACCAAAATAAAATTTCAAATGCTAAAATTGCTGTCATAGGTGCAGGAGCTTTAGGAAATCATGTATGTCTGGGATTAATAGGATTAGGTGTAGGTTCAATTAAAATTTTCGACTATGATGAAATTGAAAACCATAATCTGAACCGACAATCCTTGTTCCGTGAAGAAGATATTGGGCAAAATAAAGCTGAAAGTCTTGCTGAATTGCTTAAGGAACGTAATTCATCCATTGAAATAATTGGTATTGACGAAAAAATTGAAGAAGACACTATCGAAGATATAATTAGAGATGTGGATGTCATCATTGATTGCGTAGATCTCATATATGTACGAAATATTTTAAACAAATTTTGCATTGAAAGCAATATTCCTTTAATTCATGGTGGTATTAGTTGGACAGGCGGTCAAACCGGTATTTTAACCAGAAAAACACCTTGTATAAAATGTATCTACCCAGATGCATTGCAGAAAGAAGAACTTGACACTGAAACATCATGTATCAGAAATCCTGAGGCTAGTGTTGTATATATAAGTCAGATAATTGCAGGATTAATGGTCTATAATGTGCGAAAAGTTCTTCTACCACTCCCCTCGGATCTTGAAGCTTCTTCTGGATTATTAAAATTGGATCTCCGATTAGAAAATCCTTTCTATTTCGAAAAAATCAAGAGAAAGAAAAAATGTGATTGTGTAAAGCTATTGAAGAAAGTAGCTCCAGGTATTCTCAAGAAAGAAAAAGAGATATTAAAGAAAATAGAAAAGGAAAATTTAAAAGAGCTTCAGAAAACAGTGGAAAAATCTAATGAAGAAAAATTCAAGAAAGAAAGCACATCCATAAAGAAAAAAACTTCTGAAAAGTCTGAAAAGTCTAAAAAGTCTAAAAAGTCTGATACAACAAAAAATAATAGCAAAAAAACAACAAAATCCAAATGAAAATGAAAAAAATTTGAGTATTTATGACCAACCAAAGCAAAGATGATCATCTAAAAAAAGCATTTGAAGATGGAAAACTGATTAATGTTGGGCAAAAATCAATTTCAAAAGAAAAAGAAAATGAAGAAGAAATGGTTCAAATCGATTCAAAATTTAATCAAACATTCTTTAAATATAATCTCCCAATCGGAATCGATTTCGGGAAATCATTGAAACCAAATAATTTCCTAACAAGTCTGGAAATTCTTGATAAAACACTTCAGATCCCAAAAATTTCCGAGAATATTCGATTTAAATTAGAAAACCTTCGACTTTTTTTAACTGCAAGTAAAATTTGGCATTATAAACAAGAATTAAGTTCATTTTTGAAAGAAGAAGAAGAGAAATAAAAGAAAGAAAAAAATAAAGAAACAACGGAAAAACATTTCATTTCACTTCTAATCTCTCTAAATTTTATCTTAAATCAAGCTTCCACAACAAATATCAAATGGGTTTCCCAAAACCAAATCTTAAAATTCGTTGATTCAGAAGATCAGAAAAATATACTTCGTGAATGGAAAAATAAAAATTACGGAAAATTACCAGAAGATGCCGTTTTTTTGTCTCTAATCTCACAAACATTAATTCATCAAATTTCATTACTAAATTTGCCATTGGATGAAAAATTTGAATCTATTGAATTGAATAATTTGAAAAATCTGGCAATCTCTGCTAAATTTTCAGAAATTCAACAAATTATAGCAGATAAATTAAAAAAATTAACCCCAAACTATCTTCCTTCTATTAATTTAGTGAATGACTCAATTAAAACTGAAAATTCTTCTCAAATTCAACCTGACTTTAATAATGTAATCCTTTACAGAATCTTGGATGCATTATACATTCTTCAAAATGAATAAAACTATAAAGAAAACTCTCAAGTATTTATAGCAAATTTTTTTTGCTTTATATCCTTTAATTAACTTGTTTTGGAGAAGAACCGAAAGGATCCTACAATGAAAGAGCAGGTAATTCTGCAGCTTTATTTATTGGGA
>JAUWMK010000311.1 GCA_030613185.1 Promethearchaeum sp. | reverse complement strand
TGGTGGACCAGATGGAGGACCAGATGGAGGACCTGCTTTTGGTGGACCTGCTTTTGGTGGACCTGCTTTTGGTGGACCTGCTTTTGGTGGACCTACTTTTGGAGGACCTGCTTTTGCTGCTAAAGGAATGCTTGATGTAGTTTTACCGACCTCTGCAGGATTAGATGTAGAAAGCATATTGAATAGCAATGAGGCAGCTTTATCTCTAGCTACAGCTTTTCCTCCAGTAACTACGGGTGCGGTAGGTTCGATTGTTGCCGATACACCAGTTTTCACCTTTATTTCTTTAACACGTTTGAGATCTTTTTTTACTTTTAATAAAGATTTTTGAAAAGAAGTTATTGACTTGCTTGTGGCATCAAGACTATCTGTAAGATCTTCGATACCATCTATAAGAAATTTAATAATTTGAGTTAATTTATCCTTAACCAACACATATCATCTCGTTATTTTATATGGGTGTAATTTTCTATTTTAATAGTGATAATATAATGATATTATTTGAATACTTGCTCTTATTCTTTATTAGTATTTTTCAAATCCTATTAATGATTTGAATGTTAAATAATTTAAATTTTTAATTTTTTTCCGAGAAAATTTTAAATTCCAAATCTCGAATCCTTTTATCAAAAAGATCCATCAATTCATGAAACTGCTTAATTTCTGATTTTAACAATAATAAATCTTCAGAAATAATCCCAAGTTGTTGGAGTGTCCAATCTCCAATCTCCATTTGTGAAACTGGATTCATCAACCATTTTAATATGTTTAAGCAAAATTTTTTATTATCTAGAGATTTTAAACCATAAATTGGTTCAGTTGTCAAAAAATCAGAAGTTCCAACGCAAACTACTCTCCCTTGACCATATATTGCATAAGCAGCAACAGGATAGGTTTCAGAATAAGTCTCACTTGAATTATATCTATCCCATTCAAATTTATGGGGATTAAATATTTCTACCCAACTATTTTTACTGGATTTACATAATAATTGAGCGTTCTTAGCTAAACGAAGGGAACAAGTTCCAGGAAATACAAGTTTATGAAGATCATCCATCATATAATCAAAACTAAAAGAACTAATTTGAGGGAGAACTTCTTTTCCTAAATTTTCAGAATCTTTAACAACCGAATTTTCGAAATATATTCCAAAATGTGAAGTGAGTTCATTTAAATTCGTTTTTTGAATATAATCACCACCATATCTATGTAAAATGAATAAAGAACCACCTTTCCTTACAAAATTTAATAGTTCAGAAATTTCATCTAGCAATATGTATGAATTTTGCGGAACTCCAATTACAATTGTTCGGATTTTTTCGAACGTTTTTTCATTAATTTTTGATTTTGGTTCTGTTACCTGTATTTTATAACCGTAAGATTCTAAAAGATCAAAAAAACATGAAAAATCAGGATCCTCGGGTGTGATCAAATTTGTATGAGAAATATCAATAAGTAATGAAATTCTTTTAGACCACGACGCCATTACCCAATACATGCTAATTTAAATATAAAAATCCTTGTTGCAAAATCTTAAAAGATATACATTTTTTATTTCTTCGGGAAATTAAAATGGAAATAAAAAATAGCCAAACGCTTGTAATTACGGGAGCTTCATGGGGTGACGAGGGGAAAGGGAAGATCGTTGATCTCCTAGCATCAGAAGCAGAAATTGTAGTTCGATTTCAAGGCGGGAATAATGCCGGGCATACTGTTGTAGTAGAAGGTAAAAAATATAAATTTCATCTATTACCCAGCGGTGCTATTCAAAATAAAATAATAGTTATTGGAAATGGATTAGTAGTTGATCCTAAAGTTCTCTTTGAAGAATTAGATATGCTTAAGAAAGAAGGATTCAAACCGAATTTAAAAATCTCAGAAACGGCTCATATAATTTTCCCATTCCATAATTTAATCGATGGATTGGAAGAAGGTAAAAAAGGAGATTACGCTGCAGGAACAACTATGAGGGGGATCGGACCAACTTATTGCGATAAAATGTCGCGTTTTGGAATTCGCGTTTATGATCTCCTTGATGAAAAGATCTTTAGAACCAAATTTGAAAAAATATTTGAACTTAAAAGAAAAATGTATAAAACACTTGTAAACTCTGATAAGGATTGGGATTTGGATAAAGAAGAGATTTTCAAACAATATTTAGAATACGGAAATAAATTGAAGCAATATGTAATTAATACAGCATATTACTTAAATCAAGCAATAGATGAAGGTAAAAAAATTCTATTTGAAGGCGCCCAAGGAGCATTGCTTGGAATTGATCATGGAATGTACCCTTATGGAACTTCTTCAGTAACATGGTCTGGAGGAGTTTGTGCAGGTTCAGGTGTCGGACCAACACGCATTAACAAATTAATTGGTGTAATAAAAGCTTATACTTCACGAGTTGGAGGGGGTCCTCTTCCAACAGAATTACATGGCGATATTGGACATAAAATAAGAGAACAAGGGCATGAATACGGAACAACTACGGGAAGACCACGGAGAGTTGGTTGGATAGATTTATTCAACTTGAAATATTCCATAATGATTAACCATTATGATAGTCTAGCAATCACTCTTTTAGATAAATTGGCTGGTATAGATCCTATAAAATTATGTATTGGATATAATTATAATGGACAATCTTTAAAGACCTGGCCAATTCAATCAGAAATTATAGAAAAATGTATTCCAGAATATATTGAAATGCCTGGATGGGAACCATTACCTTCAGAAGAATGGTCAAGAATTGCCAAAGAGGGATATAATTCTTTACCAGATAAAGCAAAAGATTATATAGATAAAATTGAAGAGATTTTGGGGATAGAATCAGTAATTATTTCAATCGGACCAGACAGATCTGATACAATCATAAGAAAATCAATATGGTAATTCTTTTTTTTTTTCTCTTCTCTTTTTTAGCTTATTTTCTTTTTCAAATACCAAATTAATCATAATCAACAAATTACCTTGATATTATTGATGAAATAATGAGAAACGTATAAAAAATAAACAAAAAAAATTTTAGAATTATTTTGCTTTTCCTTGATCAGCTACTGCTTTTTGAGCTTTTTCGATAGCTTCAGTATCTCCAAGGTAGTAGTGTTTTATTGGTTTTAATTCTTCATCTAGTTCATATACTAATGGAAAACCTGTTGGAATATTAAGATGAGGAATTTTTTCATCTGAAATATTATCTAAATGCTTAACTATAGCACGTAAACTATTTCCGTGAGCAGCAATCAAAATATTTTTACCTGCTTTTATAGCTGGAATAATTTCACTATTCCAATATGGCATAACACGCTCTATAGTATCCTTCAAACATTCGGTTGCTGGAATATCTTCTGGGTTCAATTCTTTATATTTAGGATCTATACCAGGATAACGTTCATCCGATTTTTCTAAAGGAGGCGGAGGAATATCGAAACTTCTTCGCCAAATAAATACCTGATCTTCTCCTTTTTCTTGTGCAGTTTTAGCTTTAAATAATCCTTGAAGAGCTCCATAATGACGCTCATTCAATCTCCATGATCTAATTACAGGAATCCACATCAAATCCATTTCTTCCAAAACTATCCATAAAGTACTGATTGCTCTTTTCAAAAGAGATGTATACGCGATATCAAAATTATAACCTAAATCCTTTAGAATTTTACCACTATTATGTGATTCTTCAATCCCACGTTCAGATAATGGCACATCCGTCCAACCTGTAAATCTATTTTCTTTATTCCACACGCTTTCTCCATGACGTAATAATATAATTTTATACATTGATAATTTCTCCAATCTTTTAATTTTCTGAATCAATTAAGATTGGAAGAAATAAAATAAAAAAAAAACTATTTTAAGCTAATCACACTTGTTTGTGAAAATTTTTGGGTAAATCTAACTTGGTTTTTCTCCATCTTAGATTCACTTTTGTCTCGTGAAATTAATCCGATTATAACATCTATAGGTAAAAATAACTTCCCGATTGTATGTAATGCTGCTTGCTTGTTAGTTATTTTCCCAAAGGTTTTTTCGTCAACTGTTTGTATTTTAAATATCATCTTTCCAAGCGTTTGACCATTGTTAAACACTTCAAATAAGAATAGATATAGAAATGATACTGCAACAATAGGCCAATTATTATTCCATAAAGTTGATACTAAATCAAAATCCGAAGAAATACCCATAATCAATCCAAAAAAACTTCCTATGACTGAAAATAGGATTCCATCTATAATATAAGCAACTAATCGATCACCATCACTAGCATATTTTATGGATTTGGGATTATTGTTTTTAATTTCATTCTTTTCTTGATTATTGTTAGATTTTAGAATTTTATCGACTAAAGGCTTATTTGAAAATAATTCCAAACCACAAGCTTCACAAAATTGAGAGCTTTGGTTGATTTTACTTCCACATTGAGGGCAAAAATGTTGAACACTCATAATTATATAATATTTATCAGAAATAAGAATAATTTTAAGTCCAATTGTTATCAAAAATTTTTTAATTATTTTCTTTGGTTACAATTCCAAATAAAAGAATTATAGGAATAGTACCTATGACATATATACTCGCAGTTACTAAAAAATTAAGGCGAAAGTTATTAGTGGGTCCAATAATATACCCACCAAATACCGCAGACATATTCCAAAATAATCCCCATGCTAAAGCTTCTAAAGAGTTCCATTTCCCACGTTTACTTTTTGGGACAAAGTCCATTAAAATTGAGCGGCTTAAAGGTTGTGAAGCATTCATTAATGATCCACGCATTATAAATACAATAATTAAAATCCATACTGGTGGATATGCAGCAATTATTACTAAACAAATTGTTGCAATGCTTTGAACTATAAATATAATCTGCGGCCGTCCCTTTGCTTTAGAATAATGTTGAGCAATTAATCCGGAGAATCCAGTAGCAATTGAAGTGATTCCTGAAATAACCTGTACCATAATAGGTGACATTGAATAGATTTCCATGAAAAAAATCGTGAAAAATTTAACTGTCATTCCTGCACCCAACCCAATTATAATATTGCAACCAACAAGAATAAATGGAATATAACTCACCGGAATGAATTTTAATTTTGTTTTTAGTTTGGAATTTGATTTGGAATTGGAATTTGAATATTTTTTTATCGAAGAGTTGCTAAATTCATCATCTTGGTTTAATGAGTCATTTAAATCATTTTTTATTGGAATTGAATCACTACTCGCCCCAAGAGATTTTTGATCGTTAAAGAAAAACATCATTATCAGAGATCCAAATGAAAAAATTAGCCCAAATCCCATTACAAGCTTTAATATATTTAAATCCCATTCATCACCTAAAATTAAGAAAAGTATGATATTTAAAAAAGGACCTAAAGCCATTCCAATTTGACCAATTAACTGTCGCCATGAATAAAGTAAGGATCTTGTTCCCGATTGAACTGAATCAGCAAAAATGGCTTCTAATGAAGGACGAGTAATCCCTTGATATAATCCCCAAATTATCAAAGCAATGAAAATCACAGTTATAGTCTTTTGCATAAATAATTTTCTTTAACATGAACATTCTACCTCATTCATATATTTTTGGATATTACACAATTGGATCACTCGATCCCCATTAAATGCCTGTAAGCTTTCAGTTAGAGCGGTCTTAAATTGATTCA
>JAUWMK010000408.1 GCA_030613185.1 Promethearchaeum sp. | reverse complement strand
TACTATCAATTTATTAGCAGAAATAGAAAAAAAGACCGAAATTTACTCAGTCAGTGGTTATCTACACTTAGTTGCGGATAATCTACATTGGTCTTCTTCAATTGGAAAATGTTTGAAATTCGAGACGAAGGGAATGTAATTGTGTCACTAAACCAGATTTTTTGGATGAAATACTAAAAATTAGGTCTAAATCTCACTATGAATTAATTAATTTTAGACAACAAAATTTGGGCTTTTAATTTCCATTACTGCTTCATTGAAATGTCATCATATCTACAAAAATTGTATAAAATTAATTGAGAATGGGCCCAATCGAGTATTTTCGCACACTCCGGTTAGAACGGTTCCAAATTTTTTTTAGGATTCTCCAAAACTTTCAGATCGTGAATTCATGTTTAATCGGGGACAACATTCTCTATGAATTTGGGAAAGACTATCCTTATGAATTTTAAGGATGTTGAATGAAAAAAGTATAAAAATTCGACCTAATTGATCACAATCTGACGGGATGATTGATGAATATCTTGTCAAATTTCATAGATTGAACTCGTTTTGATTATTTTTTCAGTATTTTTTCAGTATTTTTTAATGAAATAAAAGAAAAAAAAACGTTGTGCTTTTAAAGTGAAAACAAATGAAAATCTCTTATTTTTCACCAGTTTTTATTTACCTGGTAAATTATCCGCTATTTAATTATTTATCATTTTTATTTCATTTTTTATAGTATTTCTTCAAATTTTGACCACTAAAAGTCAATCGCTCAAGCATTTTAAGCTCCTTGATTTGTTCTTTTAAACCCCGATTGTGAATTTTCAATATTTTTGAAAAATGTTCTCTTAAATCAACTATTATTAATAAATAAAAATCTACCTATTATTATGTGTTTCATTCTTCCATTTATCAGATAAGCTAATAGAATGCCACCTTTCTATATCAGCATATAAAACTGCCTCCAAAAAATAATTAACCGATTGAAAACTTATACATAGATAAGCTAAAATTACTATTAAAACAATAATAGATATTAAAAAATATAAAAATCATACTTTTTTTCTCTAATAAAATGCTTGTTATATAAACGAATATAGGTCCCTATTTTAATTGGAGTTTTATTTCTATCTATTTCTGTCATACTTATCAATTTTACTTTAAATTAATTAATTATAAAAAATTTATGCTTGTTTTGATTCTTCTTCAACCTTTTTATTGACTTGATGATCTAAATTAGAAAGAGTCAACCGCTGGATCCCAATAAATGGCACTACTATTAGATAATACAGAATCGAATAAAAATTCTGAAAATAAATGTTAATCCCAATAATAATTAACCAAGTTCCGAATGCCAGACATGAATTTAACAGTAATCGCTTCCACCCAAAAATTTCCCTGATATATTTCGCAAATGATATTAAAATTAAGATTATTCCAATAAAGAAGGAGATAAGCCCAACCATTTTGCTTGGTTCATTATAATAAATAAGATAAATGAAACCTACAATTTCGCCCAAAATTAAACCCAGCGCTCCACCATAACACCCACAACAAATATTATGATCCCCAACTCTTAGCTCATGGTTCTCATTTCCAGCTTTATGATGAGACGTTTTTAGAGTAATCCATCCAATTTTAAGATAAATACCTTTAGAATCTTTTTTTTCTCCATTTTTATCAGCATGATTGGATTTAGCATTAGAATTGGTATTACACTTTTTTGGATTTTTGGTGGGAATTACGATATGAATGAAACTTAAGAATAAAATAAAACTAAGGCAAAGGAAAAATACCAGACTCCAATAATTAACTCTGCTGGAAATGTCAATTTTCAATATTTCAAACCAATCCAGATATAATAATAGAAGAAATATTGTAAATGGAACTAAGGCACCTAATATTACTGTACTAACCTTCTTTTGTTGAAGTATTTTATTTCTGTTGGGTTTTTGAATTTTTGATTTTTCTATCATTCGGTATCTAACTATCCTTTATTTTCTTTTTTTACAATTTTTTTACAATTTTTTTACAATTTTTTTATTGTTTTTCGAGGTCTTTTAATGATTTTTTAGATTTTCTGACATACATTGATTTTATCCTATTTCAAACTAAGAATTTACCACTTTAAATCTATACCACAATTCTATATATCAATCTACATATCTAAGCTAAATTTATAAATCATAATTAGTATGTTAAGTTCATTAATTAAATTTTTCTAATATGAAGGTTTAAAATTGAGTTGCTGCGAAGATTGCTGTGAAAATTGTTGTTCGGATTGTGTAGACAATTGTAGTTGTTGTCAGAGTTGTCAAGATAGTTGTGATGCTTGTTGTCAGAATTGTGCTCAAAGTTGTTGCGATAGCGTTTGTGACAGTTGTACTTGTTGCGGAAATGCCTCGGGAATTTCAATCCTTAAAATAAATACTTTTACATCATTCACTATAATGATGTTATCCCTTGTTTCAGGAATTGTTGGGATTTTTGAACAAGTTCCAATTTCCATCACATTTTTGAGCATTGGATTGATTCTTACCGCTTTTGCAATATTAGGGTTGATGATTTTCCCGAGAATTTCACGGAATGAATAGATCTCCCTTTTTTTGAATTTTTAATTTCTGCTCATTTTTCTCCTTCTTCTCCTTTTTGAAATCAAAATCTCACCATATAATCCAATTTTTTTAGCTATCTTTTTAAGTCATAAGTAGTACATTTAAGTCATAATATTATTTCATTTCACAATAGTGGTTAAAATTGAGTTCCGTTAATGATTGTTGTCAAAATTGTGCAAATAGTTGCTGTATTTCTTGTGATGATTGCTGCCAGAACTGTTGCGATAATGGATGCCAGTGTTGTGGCGATAATTGTTGTGCACCACTTTGTGGGGATGCTACTTGTGGCAATCTTTGTCAAAATTGTTGCAATAATAATTGTGCCTCTGCTTCTGGATTTTCAATCCTTAAAATTAATACTTTTACATCATTCACTGTTATGATGCTATCTCTTATCTCAGGAATTATTGGATTTTTTGGAGAAGTCCCAATTTCCATTACAATTTTAAGTGTTGGGTTGATTCTCACGGCTCTTACAATATTAGGGTTAATGATATTCCCGAGAATTTCACGGAATTAATAAATTTTCTGCTTTCTCTTTTCCACTGAGTAAAAATAGTTGTCTAAAAAAATACCTATTTCTTTCCCTATTCTTATTTTTAATTACTAGATGCAATTTCAATGGCAATTCTAACTATTAAAGCGATTATATAAAATAAAAGCTCAAGTAAATCCCCTAAAATCCAAAGAGACCAGAAACTAACTCGACCGGGTCTAAAAAGAGAAATTATCAAAGAAAGAACAACCAACCCTAAAACTGATAAACCAAGAATTTGCAGATATCTTTTATCATTTACAAAACCTGCAATAAGCATCCATGCTATCGCTATGATTACCAATGTCCCAAAAATTATTTTCAACGGGCTTATTTCTTTATTTTTATTCTCATATTCTTCCCCTTTTCCATACTCATTATCTTTTGAATAACCTTCTTGATCAGAACCATAAAATTGCTCTCTCTCGTTGTATCTGCTTTGATCAACAATTTCGGTTTCGGCTAAAAGACCTTTTTTATTCTGCCAATCG
>JAUWMK010000083.1 GCA_030613185.1 Promethearchaeum sp. | reverse complement strand
GGTTTAGTATGCCCAGTTCCAGCATTAAAAACCAAAAAGAAGTTAGGTAAAATGAAACCTGGTCAAATCTTAAAAGTAATAACCGATTATAAGCCAGCAAGTGAATCCGTGCCCCGTGACTTAGCTAAAACAAAGCATAAGTTGTTGGGTGTTGAAGAAGATGAAGATGAAGAAATTTGGGAAATTTATTTTGAATGTGTAAAGTAAAAAATCAAAATTTTTCAATTTTCATTATGTTTTTTTTTTAAATAAAGAGGTCTTATTATGAGTTTTCAACTACTAAAATCAGAAATTATTGATCAACAATTATGTCAGGGTTGTGGATTATGTGCTGGAATATGTAAAAGCATTGAAATGAAAGATTATAAACCGGAATTAACTGGACAATGTGTATTAGAAAAAACGGGAGAAAGTTGTGGGAAATGTTATACATCTTGTCCTCAAGCAAACCAGCACACTATAATCCCTACTGAACCAAAAGCTATCTATTCTATCAAGCAAAAAGAAAATGAACCGATCACTGCAACTCTCTCAAAATATCTTTTTAACTCTAAAAAGATAACCCGCTTGATAAAAGCGGAGAATATTGATAAAAAAATCAAATCAATATCTTCATATTCTGAAGATGATGCTAATGAAATTAAGGATATTGTTCATGGGCGTTCGGAGATTTTAATGAAATTAATGGAAGAATATGAGGTAATTACTCAAAATTCTAAAGAAGTAATTGCTATTTTTGGTACCCCCTGTGAAATATCTGGAGCTGATCATCTCTCTAAGGAAAAACAAATGAGCGGAAGTATCATAAAAATTGGGACCTTTTGTGACCTAAATATTCCTAATATCCAATTCAACCATGGAAGAATTGTTTCACCTTGTACAAGTACTTGTCCCGCGGGTGTTGATGCTTCGGGTTATATCAGACTGATCAAAAATGGAAAATATCAAGAAGCCATTGATTTGATTCGACAAAAAAACCCCCTTCCTTCAATATGTGGGAGAATTTGTACTCATGAATGTGAGAATGAATGCACTTTAATTTCAACAGGAAATCCTATTTCAATTCGAGAATTGAAAAAATATATTACAGAATGGGAAATTAAAAAAGGATTAAATAAAGACACCAATGAAATTTCAGCTGATGCTAAAAAAGTTGCAATAATAGGATCTGGCCCAGCAGGACTCAGTGCTGCATATTACTTGGCAAAGAAGGGATATCAACCAACTATTTTTGAAAAATCGGATAAAATTGGTGGAATGTTACGTTTAGGAATTCCTCAATTCCGATTACCTGATAATGTCATCGATCATGATATCGAATTTATTAAACGCGCTGGAGTTAAAATCATTACCAATAAATCTGTTAATGCAGAATTCACATTTGAGGATTTAAGAAAAGAAGGTTTTGAAGCCATATTCCTTGCAATTGGTCAATATGAACCCTACAAATTAGGAATTCCCGGAGAAGAATTAAATAATGTCCATACAGCATTAGATTTTGTCCAAAAGTGGAAATATTGTATAAAAGAAGCACAAGAGTTTAAAGATAAAGTAGTAGGGATAATCGGAGGAGGATCTGTAGCTTTAGATGCTGCCCAAACAGCCTTACGCATGGGTGCTAAAAAAGTAATGGTCATTTATCGAAGGAGTGAAAATGAATTACCTGCTCGCAGAGAAGATTATGAACACTCTAAGCGAGAAGGTATAGAATTTCTTTTCTTACGAAATCCAACTGGTTTTATACCTGATGAAAATCAAAATCTTAAAGGTTCAGAAGTCATTGAAATGGAATTATGTGATGCAGACGAGAGCGGAAGAAGTAAACCACAAGAAATCATATGTTCAGAATATGAAATTGAGAAACAACATGTTGTTGTTGCCATTGGGCAAGGTGTCGAATGCTCTGAAATTTACGCAGCGAGCGACGGGAACCTTATCAAAAAACGAGGAAAACTTGAAATAGATGAACTTACCCTTCAAACTTCGATCCCCGACGTCTTTTCTGGAGGAGATATGGTCACTCGGAGTAAAAATGTTGCGATTTCTGCTGTAGCTCACGGTCATCAAGCCGCAATTTCAATTGACAGGTACTTACAAGGCAGAGATTTGAAAGATGGTAGATATCTTGAAGAACGCATGTTTTCTGATGGAAAATTTTTCACACCAGATGCTTACCCAGAACCTGCACCATTAAATGAAATTGAACTTTATTTAAGTACTAAAGAAATTGAATCGGTATTTTCATCAGAATA
Organism: Promethearchaeum sp.; assembly: GCA_030613185.1. Lineage (GTDB taxonomy): Archaea > Asgardarchaeota > Lokiarchaeia > Sigyniarchaeales > Promethearchaeaceae > Promethearchaeum. The sequence continues at coordinate 11,821 of JAUWMK010000083.1, read as the reverse complement.
TTCACATACAGAATCAGGACGTTGTTTAGGGTGCAATAATTATTGCCTCCATTGTCAAGATTTTGCTGCAGTAGAATCTGATATTGCAATTGGAGATGATGGGTCACAAGATGGTTATAAAACTTTAATCGCTTGGACTGATTCTGGTAAAGAAATCCTTGAAAATTTAATTAAAACCGAGAATCTTTCTTCTAAATCAATTTCCAGAGAAGCTTTGAACGAAAAAATCAAAGCAAAATTGAAACGTAAAATCGTTGATCATCCAAAATCAATACGTGAAATGATATTTTCTAATATTTTGAAAAATGGGTCATCAACAATTGGTCAACTAAAAATTGATTTAGGATTAGAAATGAAAGATATTCGATACCACACATTGAGATTGGCCCAAATGAGAAAATTATCAATGGTTATGGGTGAGGAAGAGCCAATGTTCTCTCCTTATATTGAACATTAATTTCTTAAAAAAAAAAAAAAATCATTTCTTTTTAATTTTCAATATCTTCCTTATCTTCATTTTCCTGTTTTTTATCCTTTTCATCTTTATCTTTATCTGTTGTATAGAAGAAAGAAATAAAATCCATGCTTTGATCATATGCTAAGTGTTGATCTGCGATAGCATCCATGTGAAGCAGATTGTCTTTAATTGTGATATTTACATATTTTTCAGCAATTTCCCGAATAAAATCTTTGAAACCCTCAACATTTACGACCTTATAATCTTCAATTAAATTTTTAATCTTAATATTGGCTCCTTCTAGTAAGTATGCTTGAAATTGCTTCCTTTCTTTACTTCTTTTCATTGAAATTTTATCAAAATCAAGTCGCATCATTAGGTAAATAATTATGAAAATCAACGAGAATTGAATGATATCTGATGATGGATTAACATCGGATGTAGGAATAATTAACCTGAGGAAAAATAAATAGGGATAATCTTCAATCAAATAATTCAGCGCAGTTAAATTACTTCCAACCCAAAATCCAAGCCAAGCCATTAAAGTACATAATATTGTTTTTCCCAAAGTGCATGGAGGGATTGATTTCCAATATGGATATTTCATCATACCCATAGGAACTAAAATTGCATCATCAGGAAGGGGAGTCATTGCGAAAAGAAAGATTGTTATTGGAATAGATGCTGGTTTTTCTTCGAATTTTGTTCTAATTCGATGGAATTTTTCTCCCATCTCTGACTCACTCATTTTTTTAGATGCTCCAATTAACCTTCCAATAATATAACTTGTAATTTCTCCAATAGCTGCTCCCAGACCAGAAACTATTCCTAGAAGAATCCAATTAGGATAACTTTGTGCAATATCGTATACAATCAAGATATATGGGAATACTATTAGCACACTTGTATTTCCAAATGTTGAAAAAATAAATGCAGTCAAAAGTGCTGACTCTGATTCGAGAGCTACATTGTGCCAGTGCTCCGATAAAGACGCAATCCCGTTATAAATCCATGTATCTTCTTGAATTACTGCTGCTAAAACATATAACGAAGTCAATATAACAATTGTAAAGATTTCTAAATTTCTAATGCGAATACGCTTTTTTCCTATTTTTATTTTAAAATCAACCATGTAAAATCACGTAAATAAATAATTAAATAATATTTTAGTAAGATAGAATAAAAATTCTATAGATAGAGAATTAAAAAATTTTATAGTAATTATGAATTTGATTGAATTATAATGAAATTAGTATTACCTATTGCTGGAGTAGGGCTTAGGTTAAGGCCTTTTACAAGCACAAAACCTAAAGGATTCGTACAAATTGCTGGATCTAGGGGTGTTGATCATATTTTAAATAAAATAGGGTCATCATTACCAAAAAAAACACCTATTGCTTTAATTACGGGTTATAAGAAACAACAAATTCAACAATATGTAGAAGAAAATTATTCCAATCAATTTAATCCCTCTTTTATTGAACAGATCCCTAGGGGTTATAATGGAGATATTCCTTATTTTTCAGGTTTGGGCCATGCAATTCTCCTATCTCGAGAATGGTATGATGCAACCGATGATATCCCTGGAAGACTAAATCCAAATGATGCATTAATCTTTCTAAGTGATATGATCCCAGTAAATAATTATGATTTTATCTTGAAGGATTTAGAGAAAGAAGATAATGATGGAATTATCGGATCCATGATTGTTCCAGATGAAAAAACACGTTTTTATGGAATTCTTGAAACCGATAAAAATGGATTTATTCATTCATTAGTTGAAAAACCGGAACAAACTGATTCTAATCAAGCAATAGCTGGAGTTTATGCTTTTAAAGCGAAAGCAATGAAAAGATTATTTGAAATTTTAAATGATCAATATGAAAAACACTTAAAAATTATCGATACCCTTGAGAAAAAAGAATTTCAATTTACTCCCGCACTTCAACAATTAGTAGATGAAGGTTTTAAATTAAAAAGCGCTACATTTAAAAAAGGTATATTGGATTTTGGGCGTCCTGAAGCTCTATTAAATAGTAATCGGATATTGCTTGACGCGAGTTCTGCGGATTATCAGAAAAACAACATTGAGATCATAGATTCGGTAATAATCAATCCTTCTGCTATTGATTCTGGAACAAAGATCGTAAATTCTGTAATTGGACCATATTCATCAATCGGAAAAAATTGTATTATAGAGAATTGTAACCTAAACAATGTAGTAATAGGTGATGATTGTGTTTTGAAGAAAATAATTTCAAGACAGTCAATTATTGGTGATTTCGTTCAGATAGAATCGATTATAAAAAATAATATGACGATAGGAGACAATACGATGCTGATTACAACAGAAAAGGCACCTCCGTAAAATTTTTTAATTAAATATCTTCTTTAATGTGAATTCTGATCTCAAAAAAAATATACATGAAATATTTTTAGGTACTCTTAACTTTGTCATTATAGAAGTCGATGAAATTAAATCCCAAGAAAAATCCCCAAAAAATTGCATTATTTGGATTAAATTACGCAGGAAAGACATCAATACTTAAAACTATTCTATATGAGTTCGAAGCTTTTGCACACATTCTTCCTACAACGGGAGTAGATCGTACTGAGATGGAATTCTTCGGGAAATCACTTCTGATTTGGGATTTCGGAGGTCAATCAATTTATAGGGAAGATTATTTAAAGCAACCCATGCGTTTTTTTCAGCGTATTAAGTTTTTTTATTATGTTGTGGATGTGCAAGATATCGAAAGAATTAAGGAGAGCGCCGAATATTTCCTCAAACTTATTAAATTAACAGCAGAATTCAGTGATAATTTCAAAATATACATCTTTTTTCATAAAATTGATCCGAATTATAGGGGAAAAACTAAGTTTGAAGAATCAGAGAATAAATTTCTTTCCGAAATTATACCAAAGATGAATGAATTAAATATGATTCCTACTTATTTTTACACTTCTATTTATAACCCTATTAGTGTTATTTCTGCGTTTTCACAGCCTTTGTTAGGAAATGAAACAATATATGAAACATTAAGCGATGTTATTGATAGCTTTTGTTGGAATAACAATCTAAAATTTGGCATGTTATTTGTTCAAAATTTCATAATCGGAAGCCATTTCTCTGATCCTGAAATAAAATCTAAAATCAATAAAAAAATGACAATGTATTTGGATGATCTGGATGATTTTGAAGATTGTCCACCTTTTACAGTCGATCCATACAAGATTATTACAAAAAATTTCGTAATTTCAGTGGGAGATAATAATTTCTATTTTCATTTTTCAGTAGGAATAGATATTTTCAACATACCCGATGATTTAGATGAAATTTTTGAAGCAATGGATGAATATACCTATAACTTACGGAAAATTTTGGAAAATTCCGAGTTAATTCGATCAGGTGAACTCAGAAATGAAGTGATTTTAGGTGGAATTAATGAATTGGAGCATAGATATCTATTGACTAAAGAAGAAGAGCTAGAAGGTTTGGATCAAAGAGATAAAATCAAAGAAATTCAGAGAAATTTAGAATTAGAGACAATTGATAACGAGTTAATGGATGAGGATGAGCAAGAGAGTATCAATGAAGACAAAGAAAATGATTCTGAAGATTTTGAACATTGATTAAAATTAATAAACATTTATTTGAACGAAAAATAAGTTTTTATTATGGTTAATTATGTGGCGTTCGATAATGCGCATAAAGAACGAGCAAACATATCAACTAATTTTAAAACAGTTAGTAATATGCTTAATGAAAATGAATTTACTTGTTATCCTTATGCTGAATTTCCCATTGCAAAAGATAATTTAGCACCTTTTGATATATTAGTCCTTGGATGCCCCGATAATGCAAAATTCAGTAAACAAGAGATAGAAACAATGGTAAATTGGGTAACAAATGAAGGTGGCGGGCTACTTATGTTAAGCCACGCTGGAGGAGATAAAGGTCGTCGTTCCAATTTAAGTGAATTAGCAGAGCAATTTGGAATAATTTTTGAAAATGATCAAGTCCTTGATAAAGTAAATAACATGGGAGTAGAGAATTTACCTTTAATTAACAATTTTGGTTTTCCTCATCCAATTAATGATGATATTTCTTCAATATGTTATCGTGCAGGATGCAGCTTAACAATTTCGAATATGTCCGTATCCCCTGTAGTATCTTCTAGTGCAGATGCTGAACCAGTAGAGAGTCCATTAATATTATCTACAGAAATGGGAGAAGGGCGAGTTGTAGCGGTAGGATCCTATGAAATGTTTCGAGATAAAATTTCTGGAGGAATTAATGAAGGACCTCATGCTCAATTATTAATGAATATCTTTAATTGGCTTAAAACTTCAAAAAGAGAAGAATTTAAAAATCAAGAAGTTGTATCCACTGCTCAAAATGGTTATTCTGCAGGAGATGCTGTTGAGGGAGCATCACAATTACCCGAAAATGGTGGTCAACAACATGCTCTGCAATATACAACGATTCCTTTAAAAAGTCATCATTCAGATGTAAAAATCATATCAAACGCAGAACTTTTTAAAGCATTTGAAGATATTTTAACTGATTTCTTTTCATTTAAGGAAAGTATGCTCAAGGAAATGGGAAATTTTCAAAACAATCTTTCTAATCTTTTAGGAGCAGTAATCGCAACTGAAGAAAATCTTGTTAATGTATCTAGCCCAACACCCCCCGAATCCTCTTTAAATTTAACTCCTCCTCCAAGTAATGGGGCATCTAATAATGTTCATGTAGATGATATCAATCAAGAATTAAATATTTCGACACCTAGCGATTATTCATCAATTACTGAAAATTCAATTGCACTTGGCATAGAAAAGGAAAAATTCCAAGCTGAAAAAGAAGCTGCAATGGAAGCTGATCTTAAGTTAAAAAAATCGAAAGAAGAGTTAGATGCAGAAATAGAGAGCCTTGGAAACAAAATGAAATCAATTAAAAATTTAACATCTTTTGTTGAGAAGAAATTTTCTTCTGGGAAATTATCAAAGAAAAATTATGATAAACAAATTAAAAAACTTTCATCAGATTTAACAAAAACTCAAATAAAAATTGATGGATTAACCCAAGAATTAAGAGATATGTAAATTCTAAATCCTTTTTTTATCTTCACTTTTCGTTTTTATAACTTATTTTAGAACACACAACTCCACGTTCTTGCCAGTTTCCATCAATATAAATGATTGCATAATGATCTGAATGTGGATAAACTAATGGATAAGGCCATTTATTGGCTTTTTCTTTAAATTCCTTTTCTAAACTTTCAGTAACGTGAATAGCTAATGTTTCTTTACAGTATTCGCAATAAAATCTAATAATTTTTCCTGGCATCTTTCCTCTTCCCAATATAATGATTTTGTTTTACTTTCTTAATAACGTTTGAAAACGCTGAGATATTAAATCTCCCATTCCATTTGTATTTAATGTTTTTAATTTTCCTTTCCTTAAATCACTTTTAGGATGAGGAAGAATATCTATCGTTCTTCCTTCCTCCAATGATAATTCTACTGCTTTTTCAATTAAATCACCATATGTTTTTTCTCCAAATGACTCTTCTAACATTAGTTTAATTGAAAGAATCATTCCGATAGGGTTGGCAATGCCTTTATCTGCAATATCTGGTGCGGAACCATGAATTGGCTCATACATTGAAACCTTTCCGGGATTGATATTTCCGCTTGCTACCATTCCAAGAGAACCGATTAAGTAAGCTGCTTCATCACTTATAATATCTCCGAACATATTTTCCGTGACTACAGTTTGAACAGAATATGGTTTTCTAATTAACCATTGGCAAAATGAATCAATATAGAAGTTTTTTTGTGCAATATCTTGATAATCTTTTCCGATTTCTAAGTAAATTTCGCGCCAGAATTGACTACATTCTAATAAATTTGCTTTATCAACACTAATAATCTCTGAATGGCCTTTATTCTTTGCATATTCAAATCCAAATTTAATTATCCTCTCAACAGATTTCCGTGTATATATCATTTTATTGATTACAGTGTTATCACTAACCTCTGCTCCCTTTTTCGCATATAAACCTTCTGTATTTTCTCGTATTATAGTCATATCTATTCCGTCTTGAATATATTCCTCTTTTAATGGGCATTTATCTCGTAAAGATTCAAAGAGTTTTATTGGTCTAAGATTAACATACAAATCTAATCCATGTCTAATTTTTGAAATAGCTGATTCTGCAGCTCCCAAAGGCAAATCAGGTAATCCAATTGCTCCAAATAAAATTGCATCACATTCTTTCATCTGATCAAACGATTTCTGTGGAAGATTTGTTCCTGTATCTTTCAGAACTTGACCTCCTAAAGGTGTTTCAACAAAATCAAATTGATAATCAGAAAATTTTTCAAGGATTTTCAATATTTTTATACCTTCAACAACTACTTCAGGCCCAATTCCATCCCCACGAGCAATAGCTATTTTTTTTTTCATAAATTTAAACCTTCAAATTTAAAACAAATCATAATTCTTTATTAATTCCTTCATGAATTTTCGAACTGTTCAGAAAGAGAGAAAACTTTATTATCGTGTAAAAATAAAACAATTTCTGGGAGGTTTTGATTATTTTAACCAAGATTAATAATTTGGATTAATTTTCGGATTATTTTTTTTAGTCAACTATTCTTTTTATACTTTCTATTGCTGTAGAACACAAGATGTTAAAAACGCGAATTTGATCTTAAACTTATTGCTATTTTTTTTTTTTTAAATCACACAAGCAATACAAAATGAAAGTAAGTGAAAAATTATGAAAAATCTTAAACTAAAATCATTTACAATTCTCGCTTTGTTCTTAATGTCGACTTTTGCAGGCTCAATGCTCTCTAATGCGAGTGCAGAAAAGCAATACATTTCACCGGATGCAGATCCGGATGCATTAAGTCAGGGACTAGGACAAATGTTTGGGATGTTCCGAGATTTTGGAGCATCAGGAGATTTGTTAGGGACTGTTTTGGAAATGATGTTTACTAATTTCGAAAACATGTCAGCTACTCAAGAAATCGATGGAGTCTATGTTTTAAATGCATCCATCGTAACTGAACAAGAAACTGGGAACTTTACGTATTCAGAAGGCAATACCGAGACATTCTATCCTTGGGGGGTATATAATTTAGAAAATGCCACTGATACAGATGATCAAGATGAATTTCCATATTTCTTTTTGAATGAAACTGGGACAGTTGAATATAATAAAACCGAAGGAGTTTCAATAACTTTTATCATTTGGGATAATGATGGAACTTTTATTGATGCACTTGATAAATTAATTAGCACTTTTAAAGAATTCAATGAAATTTCAGAATCTGGTATGGATGATGAAGAGGCACAAGAAAAAGCCTTAGAAGCAGTCATTTCTGCTGTAACATACTTCTTTATTCATATCAACGATATTATAACCGGTGATGAAGTTATAATTCTTAATACAATTGCTTTTACTAATTATGTTGCAGATTTTGCTGGAAGTATCAATGCTACATGGTATGTTACTCAAGAAGGAGTTCAAACAAATAATCGAACATTATTGGAAGCCCTACCTTCTTACGAAAGTGATTACACTCAAATTGCAGATTACTATAATGATGAATTTATGCTATACCTACTTAATGAAGATAATTTTCAGGATGGTGTGAAGACTCAAAATTATACAACCTTTAGTTTCGATATTATTGAAGTTTGGTTAAAGGAATTTCAAGTTTCCATTGATACTGAAGCAATATTAGGTGCTTTATCAGGTGATGAAGGAGCGGAATATTTCGGCAATAAAACAGCTACTGATATTTTTGAAGAATTAAGACTCGAATTTTATGTGTTTACTCATCATTTCCAAAATTGGTATTTATTCGATGATCAGAAGTTCGATAAAGATTATTCTAATTCTACTGATGATATTCAAGCTCAAGCGGTAGCTGCAGTTGGAAACGGTGTTCCTGATGTTCTCTTTGAAAATATTGCGGATCCTGGAGATGAGCCAGTCCATATGATTACCGATGCCGAAGTTGTAGATTACATTCTATTCAGAGGTGCAGATAAATGGACATTCAATGAACCTGTTTATAATGCTGAAGAAGGCTCAATGGAATGGGGAATTCATGCAGACAATTTAGGATTTAGAGTAATTCCTATGGGTTTGAAAGATGATGAAATCTCTGAAGAAGATGCACCAGTTGAACATATGGAATATATGGAATTAGGGTTTTCCTTTAAACCTATGAAAAAGGATACTGTTAACACCACTGATTATATAAACGCACAAGGTGAAAAAACAATGGGTCATGCTCAAGTTAAACTTGTACAAGAATTTGGATTATGGGATAAAGATACCGACGGTAAACCATTTACTCCACATTTAAAGAATACAAGCTTAGATTTGACTACTGTATACATGTCAACGATTTTCCACTTCAAACTTTTAATTGAAAATAAGGAGATTGTAGGTGCTGGCGAGACTCCCTCTGAAGGATTACTTAATGAATCAAATTACGACAAAGAAACCCATCATATTAAAGTAGGAGACATCGATCAAGAACTACCATTAGCTGACATTGATATTGCAGGACCGAATTACGACCAATACGGTGTTAACGCTGGAAATTATAAAGCAAAAACAACAATTATTCCAACTGTTTATGCAGAATTTGAAGGTCAAAGTAGCGAAACTTATACGCAAAATGATACATCAACAGGACAAATTAACGCCACAGTCAATATTGAGTTTTCAACGTTAATATATGCCGTTTCATATGATAATTTCGGAACTGGAACATATACTTCCGGTGATGAAATAATCCATGATCCAACATTCAGTATATTCATTACAACCACAAATCCAGGTGTTATTGCAATTATTCTGGTTATTGGTGCAGTTGGAATGGCAGGAATTGCTGCAGTTTTAATTACCAAAAAGAAAAACGCTCAATTTTAGTAATAGTTGAGTTTTTTTCTCAATTTTTTTATTTATTTATCTTAACTTTTTTTCTCAATTTTAATTTTAATCATTAACACTTTCTCTTTTTCAAGCACAAAACAATTATAGGATTAAAAATACTAATGTATAAATAATTACGTAACGGATGATAAAAAATGAGTTTTTGGAAAGAAGTTGATAATCTAATTGAAAAGGGAAAAACATCTAAGCAAATTAAAGTAGCTGTAGATGAATTAATTGAAATCCGCAATAAAATGGAAGATTTAAAGAGGACTTTAAGTAACGCAGAAAGAAACCTTCAAGAAGAAGCAGTAAAGGTAGGTAACACAGAAAAAGATCTTCAAGAAGAAACAGAAAAGGTTAATATGCTTCAACTTAATATATCTGAAAAAGTTGCAGCTGTTGCTCAAAAAACAGAACAAATTCAGCAAATTCAACAACAACTTACTGAAAAAGAATCGATTGCATCAAATATTCAAGCAGAATTAGAAAATGTAAAAGCTGATATGGGAAAACGAGATTCAGAGATAAAATCTGCTTTCTCAACTGTATCACAAGCCGAGGAAATGCTTGGTCAAAAAGATCAACAAATTGGGCAATATGAAGCCGCAATCTATCAAAAAAGCCTTGAGATTGAAGAGTTGAAGAGAAATTTAAGTGAAGGACAATTAAATATCGGCTCTTTTAACGAAAAAGATCAAGAAATTGCAAAATTACAAGCCGAAATTCAGAATTCTCAATCGCAAGATTCTAAAATTCCTGGATTACAATTAAAAATTCAAACTTTACAATCGAAGATTCAAGAATTAGAAAGTAATTCAGTTACTCGAGCTGACTTCGATCGTATTTTCAACCAAAATAAAGAGTTAGAAGGACGTATTAGCACTTTTAACTTAAAAATTGGTTCACTGTCTAATGAAAATGAAAAATTGAAGGAAGAAATTGCTCAAAAAGTAAAAAAAATTAATTCCTTAACAGAACCGCATGCTGTAATGCCTTCAACTTTAGGAAAACCAAGTGCACCCTCTACATTCACATCTACATCAACAAATGATGCATTTGCAACTTCAAGAATTGTATGTCCCCACTGCGGGTCATCCAAACTTACAATTGTTGAAGATAAAAGTCGAATTATTTCATATATTCCTTCTCCAGTGTATGCGAAGAAGAATGTTTGTTCACAATGCGGGTTTGAATTTTGAATTATAAAATGTGGATTATATTGAAATCTTTTTTTAAAATATTTTAAACTAAATCAAATATATGCCTGAAAGAAAGAAATACAAAAAAATTACTCAAAACCAAATTCTTTGAGAAGTTTCATAGGTTTAATTTGGTGAAATTTTAATCCAATATCTTTCATTGAAGCACCATATGCTAAAGCCATTAATTCAGTTACGTACATAACAGGGATTTTCACATTCATCTCAAAAGCTTTCTTCATTGAACGTTGACCAACTTCCAATTGCTGGTAGCAACTCGGACAATTTACAACAATTATATTAGCACCCGAATCAATAATACTTTGATATTTTCTTTTCATGAGCCCATTTGATGCGTCCTCATCATTTCTTGCAAGAGCTGAAGTGCAACATAAATTTGCTTCTTCATAATCAATATGAGTTGCTCCAAGTGCCTCTACAATTTCTGCTGGAAATCTTGGATTCATTGCATCATCAACTTGCATCATTTCAGAAGGTCTAGAGTAATGGCAACCAACATGGGTTGCTACTTTTAATCCTGTTAAAGGTTTAACTACCAATGTTTTAATAGCTTCTAATCCGATATCTTCATGGAGTAATTCAATAAAATGCTTAATTTGTGCTGTTCCTGAATAAGATTTTCCAACAGATTCTAAACGCTTTTTTACAGCATCAAAATCTTCTTTCTTATGTTTTAACTCATAATTAACAGCTTTAAGTGTTTCAGTACATCCATTACACAAACTTACTATTGGATGATTAGATTTTTCTGATAATGCTAAATTACGCGCACCTAAAGTAAGCCATGTTTGATAATCTGTACTCATAACGCCTACCGGATCTGGACAACAACCATATGGTTTATCGTGAAGAGTGTATCCTAACTTTTCAAAAACAAATCTTGCACTTTTTTCAAGAAAAGGAATTCGGTTCTGGATGGTACAACCTGCAAATAAATCATAATCTTTTATATCTGATTCGGGATCTGAAGCCATATTATTTCTCCTCCGATTGTTTCTCAAGTTTTTCGATTTCTTGCAGAATTTTCTCCACAGGTGTCATTCCCATCAATTTTTTAATTTCATCTACATCAGTTGAGGGTGATTTAGGTAAACCTAATTGTTCCCTGCGTTTTTCAATTACAGGCTGTGATGGAACTGCTTTCCCATATAGGTATACTTGATTTGTCTCGCTTG
>JAUWMK010000031.1 GCA_030613185.1 Promethearchaeum sp. | reverse complement strand
TTTAGGTTTTAATATATTAAACCATTTATCTAACCTTTTAGTAACTTGAAATAACTCGTCTTCGTATCCCGTTCGAAATAATGTTTCTCCACAACAATACTCCAATCTCCCCCTTATATCTAAATCCTTAAAGAAAATGGTTTGAGTCAAAGTGGGGGTTAAAATGACATTACAACCGGGATAGGTGAGTGTGTCTCCTTTTAGAGGTTCCAAACTTGCCCATTTTTTTAATACTTTGTTTTCTTCTTTGGTCATTCTATCAATGCCGTACGTTCTGAAGTTTGGATAATTGGGATACAGAGTCATATAGTATTTTCCCCGTATTTTTAATCCTTCTTTTTTATATTGTTCATTCCATCTCTGTAATATTAAACTCGCTGGATTACTATTATTTTTACAATAAAAATTGCATGTAAAACAAGATTGACAATCTGATAAAACTTTTTTTGTCTGTGTTCCATTAATTAAATTCTTCATCTCAGATATTGCTTCTGCAATTGTAAAATCTATTATAGGACAATGGGTAAGGCATTCTCCACAACTATCACAAGCCTCTAGATTAAATGGTCCAAAAAATTCTTTCGTTACTGGTTTTAATTTTTCCATTATTATATTCTTAAATTCGACTTTGAGGTATAATATGTTTTCTATGATGAGAAAATTTGAATATTATTAATAGGTTAATATATAATATGTTAATGGGTTAATATGCGAACGGACAAAAATTAAAAAAAATTAAAGACGTCGCTGTATTCTCCGTATCGGCGACAATTTAAAATAAAGCTTCGGAACATCGAATCGAAGCTAAATTTGCGAGATGGACTTGTTTCCATTAAAACCTATTTTATTTAATTATTCCAAAAGAACCCTGTAATATTTATTTCTATCAATAATTTCTTAAATTTAATTGATAGGTATCAAATCAAAAAGACCTTCGAGATCTTCAATAATGAATTCCGGTGTTGGGCAATTTTTGGATAATTCTTTTTGCTCTCGATTTACCCATATAGTTGGAATTCCAAAGTTTGAACCGGTTTTAATATCAACCTCTGCATTACCTATGTAAATCATTTGGGATTTATCCAATTGAGCCTTTTTTAAGACAAGATCAAATGTTAAAGGGTCTGGTTTTCGGATTCCGTGATCACCCGAAAAAAGAACAAATAAGAAATATTTTCTAATTTTGAAATGTTCCATTATTCTTTCAATCAAAAATCCTGGGCTTTGCCAAGGTGTATTGGACCACAATCCTAATATAAGTCCTTTTTCCTGTAATTTTTCTAAAACCTTAATAGTTTCAGGATATAGAAAAGCATCCAATATTAGGTTGTGATAAAAATCGTTTAATAGAAAATTAATGAGATCCTCTTCAATTGGGATTTCATAATATTCTAAAATGAGTGAGAGGCGTTCTATCATGCTTAATTTACGATTTTCGGAAATTATTTTGTAACCAATATTAGAAAATTCTTCAACTGTGCATATTTCCTTAAAAATTTGATGATTTTTTCTCAGAGTAGACCACATTTCGGGTAAAACTTCGTTTTGTAGTGTGGAATGCCATTTTTTATTGGTTTTGTTAAAATTAATAAGGGTTTCACCTAAATCAAAACAGAAAAAATCTCTCATATTTTATAAAACAAACATGAAAATAAATTATTTTTATAAGTGAATTGCTTTTATTATCATATAAAATTGATTAGTGATGACTAATAATGGCATTTAGAGTTAAAAATAATGTTTATTGGGTCGGAATAAAAGATTGGGAATTACAAAAGTTCCATGGAAATGAATATTCAACTGATCATTCCACAACCTATAACTCCTACTTGATTAAAGAAGAGAAGAATGTTCTAATTGATACTGTTTGGATGCCTTTTTCCAAAGAATTTGTGAAAAATCTAGCTAAAGAAATTGATTTGAATAAAATTGATTATGTAATTGCAAATCACGGAGAAATTGATCATAGCGGTGGACTACCCGAATTAATGGATTTAATTCCGGATACGCCGATCTATTGTACAAAAAATGCAGTGGATTCCCTCAAAGGTCAATATCATAAGGATTGGAATTTTCATACCGTAAAAACAGGGGATACATTGGATATAGGAAATGGTAAAGCTTTAGTTTTTGTTGAAATGAGAATGTTGCATTGGCCAGACAGTATGGCTACATATATGACCCAAGATAATATCCTTTTCAGTAATGATGCATTTGGGCAGCATTATGTTAATGATTTTATGTACAATGATTTGGTAGACCAAGACCTACTCAATATTGAATGCATCAAATATTATGCAAATATTCTAACACCATTCAGTGCATTGGTAGTGAAAAAAATTAACGAAGTATTAGAATTAAAAATTCCAATAGATATCATTGCAACAAGCCATGGAGTAATCTGGAGAGATAATCCATTACAGATTATTGAAAAATATATGGAATGGGCTAAAGATTATCAAGAAAATCAAATAACCGTAATATATGATACAATGTGGAATGGTACTCGCAGAATGGCGGAATCTATTATTGAAGGAATTCGAGAAAGTAATTCCACAATCAAAATTCAAATGCTTAATTCAGCTAAATTTGATAAAAATGATATTATTACTGAGGTTTTTAAATCTAAGGCAATTTTAGTTGGATCTCCTACAATCGGGCGCGGTATTTTATCTTCAATGGCTGAGATCATGGAAATGATTAAAGGGTTAGGATTTAAAAATAAAAAAGCGGCTTCATTTGGATCCTATGGATGGTCCGGTGAATCAGTAAAAGAATTAAATATGTTGCTTGAAAAATCCAAATTTGAACTCTTAAATCAAGGAATCCGGATCAAGTGGAATCCTGATGAAGATGGTAAGAAAAAATGTGTGGAATTTGGTAAGGAAATCGGGTTGCAATTAATCGAAAATTAAAAAAAAAAAATTAATCGTTTTCCCATAAAATTTTTTCAAATTGAATTTTACTTTCAAATAATTTTTTCTCTCGAGCTTTTAAATGATAATCATGATCTCGAGGTTTAGTCTTAGGCTTTATTGGTTTTCCTTGAAGTCTACCTCGATCTTTTTTATTCTTTCGAGAATTAGACTTCTTAAAAATGTTTATATCATCATCGAATTTTCGATTCACAATAATTCAACAAATTTTTTTTTTTGAAAAATAAGTACAGATCTTCTAGATCTGTTATTATTTTTACCTTAATACATCTTAAAAAACTTTTTGAATTTAAATTTCCCAGCATCATAAAAATAGGGGATATCCAGAATTTAGATCTACTTTGAAATTCTTTAGTAGTGATTTACTAATCTCATCAATTTTTTCAATTTTTTCTGGGTCTGAGATTTCTGCCCTGATTTTTTCCAATTCCTGAAAACTTGACGGGTATTCGGCTGAAAGTATAACTAACATAGTTTTATAGGCTAAGGAGCCTACAGAATAATTTAAAGTTTTTAGAATTTTCTGGTTTGAAGATAATTGATGAACATTATATACTATCTTTCCCAATAATCCTAGATCATTAAAGATTTGGATAAAAACTTCTGAAAATTCGTAATCGATGGCAATTCGTAATAAATCTTGTATGTAATGTTTGAAAATTTTTTTTTTGAGGTCTTCATCGTTCGTATTTTGGCAAAATCGTAAAATTACAATAAATATAGAATAATCATCATGTTTTTTCATATGTCGTTTGATTTGTGAACGTAATACTGATGTAATTGATGTAGTTTGACGTAGAATTGATATTGCACGAAAATCACCGATTAATTCCAAAGAAATTGCAGCATGGAAGATTTTATTCGAGTCTGCCTCAGATACAATTTGATCAATATATTTTGTTATACATTCAGCTCGTTTTTGGATACTTAATTCCCTTACAATCTGGTATGGTTTCTTACGTTTAAATTCAGGGTACCATCTCCCCAATAACCTAGCAATTGAATTTCGTCGTAAACGGGAATATGTGGTCAACGAGGGGAGCACAAAATCAGTAAAGGATATACCTTTTTTTTCAAATATATTTAAAATTAAATTTCGGATTATTCTGCTTGAATCGTTTAGTGCAAGAATTAAAACTTCAAAATATTCTCTATTACAAATTCCCGAATATTTTTGGATAGCGTCAATTCTATAAATCTCTGAAAAATGCGTGTAATTTAAAAATATCAGCCTTAGATCTTTAATTTTTTCTGAGTTTATAGTTTCGGATTTATCCATCTAATTAAACCAACAAATTTTCATAATTTTAAATGTTCGTAAAAAATTCATCAAATTAGTTAAAAGATTATGCTCGTTATATAAAAATAAAAAAGGAAAAAAAATGATGTTACCTCCAGAACAAATTGTCATTAGACCTCCCGTTGAAGCTTATTCCGTTTTAATTCCAATTACGGGGGGATGTTCATGGAATCGCTGTCGTTTTTGTGGTGTTTATAAAAACATACAGGATTATAAAATTAGAAAACTTGATGATGTACTTAGAGACATTAAAATTTCTGGGCAACACCATCTGAATAATCCTTATATCTTTTTAGCTGGTGGAAACGCATTTTCTGTTCCAACTGATTATTTACTTGAAGTCCTGAATGAAGTCAAAGGTAATTTTCCATTTATTAAGCGAATTAGCACTTATGCAAAAGTTTTGGATATAAACCAAAAATCTGATGAAGAATTAAAGAAGTTATCTAAAGCAGGTCTTACAATTTGCTATATCGGAATGGAATCCGGTAGTGATACAATTTTAAAACATATGAAAAAGGGACAAACATCAAAAATGATAATAAAGGAAATTCCACGTCTAATGACAGCTGGAATCCATGCATCTTTATATATTATCTTGGGATTGGGGGGGAAAAAATGGACAAAAATTCATGCTAACGAAACAGCCCGCGTGTTAAATGCCGTTAATCCCACTTTTTTCCGTTTTCGAACCCTTAATATAATGGCTAATGCCCCTTTGAAAGAAGATATAGATAATAATGTCTTTGAAATTCTCTCTCCGTTGGAAGTTCTAAAAGAAGAGCGTTCAATTATATCCCAATTATCACCCAGTTTAACTTCTGCTTTACGAAATGATCATGTTTCGAATTATACTTTTGTTCAATCGAACAATATTGGAAAGGATAGAGAACGAATTCTCGAAATTTTGGATGATTTGATTACCGATCCTGATGTAGCTAAATTGAAGCACAAAAATCTTAAACGGATGTAAGGTTTCATTAAATAATATTTCTGATGTTTTCAATAAATTTGTTAAAATCTTCCATTTTTTCAGTAGCGTATCGAAATACAATTTGGTTATCAATTTCTCCATATTTATGGACAATAACATTCCTAAATTTTTTCATATCTTTTAAATTTTCAATATTCTTTAGTTTTCCTATAAGTAAATCGAAAATATTATCTTCATTAGCAGGAACTCCTAATTTATATATATTGATGAGAATTGCACATATATCGATCACGATCTCAATACATATCTGAAATAATCTTTCGAGAGCAAGTTGGTGTTTTCTTGATGAAAAATATTATTCCTCCGTTCTTGGAACGATTTTTGGGAAATCTGCTAAATTTTCTTCCAATTCTGCAATTTTTATTAAAATTCGTTGATTTTTTTTATCCATCTTTTACAGCTTCCAAATAAGTATTAAAATGAGGAAAGAACAAACTGAATTCCTTGATTTTTTTGTAATATATATCAAATAATGCATCATATTGCTTATTGAAAATAATTTCTCCAGTTTCCATTATATCAGATTGAATATATAATGGAAATTTTGAAAAAAAACGAACGTCATATTTTTCAGGTAATAATAATCGATATTTTAATTCTAAACTTGATGAAATCTCATCTTTAAATGAGAATAAACAAATATCAATATCTCGATAAGAAGATTGAGTTAAAAAACTTCCAAAAACCACAGCAGCTAATATACTTTGATCTTTTTTTATTAAATCTAAAAGATGGTTTAAATGCTTATCAGATTTTAATAAATTTAAACGAGTATTCTTTATAGATTGCTGCATTAGAGTCTATCTTAAATACGTCTAATTAAGTATATAAATTTATATCAATCCTTTCGATTTGGAAAATATATTATAATCCTTTTTTCGAGAAAAAACATCAGATTTTTAAGGATCATAAACAAAGTTGTTTATGCTTAAATCTGCAGTATTATGGATCAACAAAAAACCCAAAAAAGTTGAAGAAGCTTTAAATGAATGGCTCGCCCAACATCCAAATATCTTAATTCAATTTGTTAGTCAACAACCGAATTTTTGCTATACTATTTTTTATGAAGAATAAGATTGGAAAAATTTTTCTGAATCTTTTTTTTCATGTATTTATATCTAAACACATGGCATTTTGAGGAAATATCTATAAATTAGAAAAATCAATTGAATAATATTGTTATTTTTTAAAAAATGAAGGTATTTTATGGCCCCACGAAGAAGTTTGCTTGATGATACAGATAAAAAAATTTTGAACATATTACAGAAAGATTGCAACATTCCTTTGGATAAAATTGCAAAAATGTTAGATATCTCAAAGTCAACAGTGCATTATAGGATTAAAAGACTTGAATCGGAACATATTATTGATGGTTACCATGCAAAGGTAAATTTTTCACGCTTGGGCGATGATTTCCAAGCGATAATTCACATCCGCGCAAAATATAGTAAAAATTACGTTGAGAAAGTAGGAAAAGAATTATCAAAAATCCAAGGAGTATGGGCTATTTACAATGTGCTTGGTGATAACGATTTTATAATTATGGTTCGAGCTGTTAATCGTGAGGAATTGATGAATAAATTGGAAGAAATGAGATCCACTAATCTAATAGAGCGAACTAATACCACAGTAATTGCACGGATATTAAAAGAAGAAGAAAGGTTGTTCTTTGAAACTGAAATTCCGATACCAAATTCAAAGTCAACACTAATTTCTGATGATGAATAGTTTAAGTTTTTTCTTCACTTAATGAAATACCCATCTCTAAAGCTTTTAAATTGGCTTCTAAAACCTTTCCTGAAAAATAGTTTCTCAAAACTTTTTCAATATCTTCCTTATCCAATGAAATAAATCGCAACATATAGCCAATCATTATCGTATTCTCAGTTCGTGAGTTGTGGATAGTGTCCTGCGCGATTTTATTGGCCTCAATATAATGAATGTGTTTATTTTCGCTACTTTTCTTAAGAGCTTCTTCGATATAATCTTCTTCCGGGTAGATTTTATCAACAATTCTTTTTTCATAGGTCGAAATCAAGATTTTTGTTGATTTATCAGGTTTAACATAATTTAGAACGTCTAAAGCTGCCGATTTCTCGGTAGCAACAATCATATCGACAGTTCCTCTTAATGGGAGGGGAGCTATTTTTTTAGTGCCATATCGAATGTAAGTATTTACCTTCCCTCCGCGTTGCCCAAGTCCATGTGTTTCCGAGCTGATAACGTTAAAATCCTTGGCCAGTAATGCATCACCTAAAATTCTTATAGAACTAATCAGACCTTGTCCGCCAATTCCGGTAAATACTATTGAATACGTCTCTATTTTTTCATCTGACATTATTTTTTCACTCCAATCGCTTTTGCTGGACAAATTTCTTCACAAATTCCACATCCTAAACATAAACTAGGATCAATAATAGATTTCTCATCTTTAACACTGATTGCGGGGCAAGCTAGTTGTCTATAACAAGTTCCACAATTAATGCATTTATCCCTATCAACTTCTCTAACTAAAATTGAGTATCTCTTCTTAGATTTCTGGATACATTCATCTTGAATCAAAATCACATGAGTATTCCGATTTTCAATGACGTCTATTCCAGCTTCTTCTATTAGTTTTGTTAAACGACGCGTGTTTTTTTCCCCATCATCTCTTTTCTGGTAAATATCTAACTTAGCACCAATACTTTCCACAATTTTTTCCAATGGAATTCGAGTTTTGTATTTTCCCTCAGAATAATGTTCTGTGTTAGTTCCAGCATCACACTGCTGTCCTGTCATCCCGATCCAACCATTATCAAGTAGAAGTAATAAAATTGGTGCTTTCTGATAAACAGCATTGATTAAAGGGGGGAGACCGCTGTGAAAGAATGTACCATCACCAATCATGGCGATATTAAGACTGTCGCTTGTTTGAGCCACTCCTTGAGCTAAGGCAATACTTGAGCCCATACAGTATTTAACGTTTGCAAATCCTAAGGGTGGGAACGCTAAAAGGGTATAACATCCAATATCTTGGAAGAAATAAACCTCTTTCCCAGTTTTATTTTTAATGCGCTTAACCGCTTTTTTTAATGAAAAACCAGTCGTCATATGCGGGCAACCAGGACATAAAACTGGTTTTCTTTTCATTACTTCATATTTCATATCTTTTAATTCTTGTAAATTTATTTTTGGGTCGATTTTTGTAATTTTTGAGATTGCTAAAGCCACTTTTGTTGGATCTAATTCACCAACTTGTGGTAGCAATGCATCATCCTTTAGATAAGAAAAAGGGTCCTTTCCGAAAATTTTGACATCAATCTTATGTTTTTGAGCTATTCCCAAGATTTGTGTTTCTAAATAAGGGTCATTTTCTTCAACAATCAATATTTGTTTGAATTTTTCTAAAAATTTGGCAATTTTTTGCTCAGGTAATGGATTTATCATACCGATTTTTAATATAGGTGCTTTGAGATTTAAAAATTCAAGTGCTTCATTAACATAACTGAATGAAACACCGCTTGTGATTATCCCAAATTGATATTCATTCTCACTATCCTGGTTTTCAATGAAATTTAAAGGTGTATTTTCTGAAATCTCAAGAGCTTTATGCATTCTGTTGAATATTTGCTCATTTTTTAATTCCAAAAAATATAGCCTGGAAGCCACATTTACTTCCTTTGAAAGGTCGAATGTATCTTGGATTTCTGATTTTTGAATTTCTCCTAAAACTACGCCGCCT
This sequence comes from Promethearchaeum sp., assembly GCA_030613185.1. GTDB lineage: Archaea > Asgardarchaeota > Lokiarchaeia > Sigyniarchaeales > Promethearchaeaceae > Promethearchaeum. The sequence continues at coordinate 10,690 of JAUWMK010000031.1, read as the reverse complement.
CGTGCATGAGCGACATTTGTAACAGTTCTTAGTATAACGGGTATCTTCAATTCTTTGGAGATCCTAAAAGCTTCCTTTGTGAAATCTAAACATTCTTGAGCATTACCAGGTTCTAATGCAGGAACTTTAAGAAGTTTAAGAAAATGTCGAGAATCCATTTCAACTGCACTACTGTGCTGCTCAGGATCGTCTGCAACGAGTACAACCAGAGCCGAGTTCTCATTTTTTGGTTTTGTTGTGGCAAGAGCGAAAAATGGATCGGAGGCAACATTTAGACCAACGTTCTTCATACCACACATTGATTTAGAACCACGGGCATATGCGGATCCTGCTACTTCCAGAGCAACCTTTTCATTGATACTTGTTTCTGTCCATTTCATTCCTGCATCGCGGAAAATTTCCATAAAAATCTCACCCACATCACTAGACGGGGTCCCAGGATAAAATGTATAAACGTCAATACCGCTCTCTAATGCTCCACGTGCAACAGCTTCATTTCCTAAGAAAAATCTTTTTTCTCCGGGCTTTCCAGAAACAATTTTTTCAAACACACGACTCATAAACTTATTTAAAACAGATTTCGCACAATTTAAAAATTTTTTGAACTTTGGTCAATTTAGAGATTTTTTTTTGAATATTTTCCTAATAACTAAAAATTTTTATGAACAAGAGAAAAACTAATAGATTTCGAATCCCCATGTTCTATGTTTTTCTGCAACCCATTCCCTTCCTGCATGTTCCTTAATAGTGTATTCGACATTGTCGGGAATTTCGATTATTTTTAAATCGGAGCAAAAAGTATTTACTTTCTTTCCGAGAGTTTCTATGCAATTAATTAAATCTGGGGTTTTTCTATCATATTTCCATTTTGATTTTTCTTTATTCCAATTTTTATTTTCGATTAACCATTTTTCTGCTTCGTTAGATAAACCAAAACCACCATAACAAGCATTTATTACTATTTTTACCATTTTATCTTCACCTCTTATATGGATCTTTATTTTTTTAAAGCATCCAAGCATTCATTTAAAGTTGGGCGTTTATATTCTGGATTAATAACCACAATGTTATACAATTTTTTCAGGAATTCTTGAAGCATATGCGCTGAAGCTCCCCAAATCTTGAAATTCTGGTTTAATTCTGGATCTTTATAATCAAAACACAGCATTGAAAAATTATGATCTTTTGGGAACGGTATTTTATAGAAAAGATTTTCTGTGGAAATATATTCAATTGGGATTTTAACAAGTGCTGCGACCTCTTCTTTATTTATTGAAAATTTAAAATCTGGAGGAATATCTAAAAGACCTACAAAAACTCGTATAGTCCATCCTGTTAATGTAGGTAAATCATCTAAATTTCCGATTATATTAATTTTTTCAGGAGAGACGCCTATTTCTTCATAGGTTTCCCGCAGTGCAGTATCCTTTAAACTGTTATCTACTTTTGGATCAAATTTACCTCCTGGAAAACTCATTTCACCTGTGTGATGTTTTAACTTCGGAGATCGACCAGTCATAACTAACTGGTAACTGTAATTTGCTGGATTTGATTGTGATTTATTAGCTAAAACAGGTAAAATTGGGATTAAAACCGCAGAATTCCTTAACTCTTGGGTTTCGTATTGATAAGATGCATATTTTGCTAATAAATTTTCAATTTCTTGTGGATTATAAATATTATCTAAATTCGAATTTTTAATTTCAATCACCAATAATCGTTGTATATGCAGTTATCTTTAAGAAATTTCCCCGTTTTATGCATTTTAAGCAGAATGTTACTAATGAGAAATAATTCTATCTAAATTCTTATTTTTATTAAGAAGGAGATTTTTATATTTTTATGCATATATATTCATAAAGTGACTATAATGAGCGATGACCTATTAAATAAAATAACTCAAGCATTGGATAAAACACAGCATCCCAGCATAAATGCCTCACTACCGCAGTTAGGTATGGTATCGGATGTGAAAATTGAAGACAGTAAAGTTCATCTGAAGATGAAACTACCCTTCGCTGGTATCCCGGAAAATATTAAGAATATCATGGTTGGAAACATTCAAGATGTGCTAAATCCATTCGGAATGAACATTAAAATTCATTTAGCACTCATGAATGAAGAGGAAAAGCAAAATTTTTTGCAAGTTGAAAATGATAATTGGAAAGGCGCGCCGTAATTTTCATCTTAATAACAAACTTTTTTCCGTTTCTAAATTAGATTTTTTTTTTCCTAATGCCCCTGTAAAAACCATTTTGTTGCATAATAAATCTCTTTAAAACACCTCAGCGTTAATATTTTTGATATCACATTTGTATTATTCATATTGGTTGAATATTATCCTAAAAACGAATCCTTATTGGGATTTTTCCATATATTTTATTTTGCTTTTTCTTGTTTTTTTAAATTTTGTTCAATTCACTTTTTAAAATTCATAATATTTAATATGATAATTCACTAAAATTTAATCAAGTGATCATAAAAAATGGACTTTACTTTTACTGAAGAGCAAGAAATGATCCGTGAATCCGTCCGCGATTTTGCTCAATCAAAAATTGCTCCAATCGCTCTAGAAATGGAGAAAACAAAGAAAATCCCTCTTGATATAGTCAAAGGGATGGCTGAATTAGGTTTGCTCGCTTGTACCGCCGATGAAAAATACGGAGGTGCTGGTTTAGACGCAGTAACCACTGGTATCATTGGACAAGAATTAGCTAGGGGAGATCCTACTGGCTCAATTCCCGTATTTTGGTTAGTTCAAGCTTCATGGGGCTACCTTCTGAATAAATATGGAACTGAACAAGCTAAAAAGGAAATATTTCCAAAAGTATGCAGTGGTGAATGGTTTTTAGGTATTGCTACTACTGAAAGTGATGCTGGCTCTGATGTTAACGGCACACGAACCATGATAAAGAAAGTTGATGATGGTTTCATTGTAAGTGGAGAAAAAATGTATATTAGTGGAACTCGTGAAGCTGCTGAAGGTGGTGGCGGTCATCTTACCATCGCTCATCAAGATCTTGAAAAGGGTACCCGTGGAATGACCATGTTCTTTTTACCTTTAACGGATAAAGGTATAACGCCTACATATCTTGATGATATGGGTAGAGAAGGAATAAGTTGCGGTGGTTTCTCTATAGATAACGTAAAGATTCCTGCTCATTACATAATTGGCGAAGAAATGAAAGGATTTTATTATGTTCATGAAGGCTATGAATATGCAAGGGGTTTAATTGCAGCAATATGTGCTGCAGCCGGGAATAAGTCACTAGAAAACGGTATGGCTTATATAAAAGAACGGAAATGCTTTGGTACGGCTATTGGGAAATTTGAAGAGGTTAATTTCAGGTTAGCCGAACATCATACTAGAATGCATATGCTACACAATATGGCATTTGAATCACTTTTGAGCATAGATTTAGAACAAAAAGGGAAAGCAACGCGCTTTGAGACGGCTAAGAAAATAGCGATGGCTAAGATGTTTTGCTCGGATTGGGCATGTGCAGCTGCCAATGATGTCATGCAGTGGCAAGGAGCGTTTGGATACACTCATGAGTGCCAAGATAATGCAATTTATAGAGCTGTCCGTTCATTTGCTTGGGCTGAAGGTACCAAAGAAATCATGAAAATGATTGTAGCACGAGAATTATTGGGTAAAGATTTCGTGGCTTACAAATAAATCAAAAAATTTTCATTTTTTTTAATTTCTTTTCATAAAATTTCATTTTTTGGAACAAGTTTTATATCCCAAAGGATTATTAAGGCGGTTTAATATTAAAAAATAGTCTTTACTAATTTTCCAAGCCCTTCCCCAGCATCATCTTTTATTACTAGACCTGTACGATCAGCAGAGGTCAATTTTTTCCAAATTTGCTCGGATTCGTGAATATTATCATTAAATTTTGAAAATTTCTGATGAGCAAGGAATGATTGCCCCTCAAAAACATAACAACTCATAAAAGGAGGAATAGTTTTCATAAGAATCATATATTTACCAAAATTTGCCCTGTCTAAGCCTTCCGAAAAGATTTCGTCACTGAAACTATTGAATGCTGAGAGAAATCCACCGAAAAGTTCTTCTTCAATTTGCCATTCATTGTTAAATATCTTTGTATAAAGCGGAATGCCAGAATCTGCCATAATTAATAATAATAATGGAGTTTCTGCTGATGTTTCTGGAGTTTCTGCTGATTTTTTTTTTAGCATAGTCGAAATTTGATCGTTAATCTCAACTTTTTCTATTCGTTCAGAAATAGGAGCATTTTGTTTTTTCATTTGTTCCCAAACTTCAAGATTTTGAAGTAGTTTATCATGTTCATTTGATATTTTGATAGCAAGCAGCTTTAACTCGTATTTTTCTGCAATCTGTTGTGCTTTTGTTAAAGATTGACGGGCTTTTTTCAAATTAAAATTTATTATACTTAGTTTAGCTTCTAATAAATAGGTTTCTGCCAACATTGGATAAGCATGGTGTTTTTCAGCAGCATTCTGAAGTCGATTCAAAAAAGTGGAGAATTCATCAATTACTTCAATATTTTTAGTTTCTTTAAATTCATCTAGCAGCATCTCACATAAATTAAGAATTGCCCATTGAGTAATTTCTATATGAATTACTTTTTCTTGGGCAATTTCCTTAAAAATAACTTGTGCAACACCCAAATCTCGGGTTCTTTTGCTCATTTTCATTAAAACTGCTTTACAAAATCGATAAATTAGATTAATAAATTTATTATCCTTTTCATTTTCTCTAAGTTGTTTAATTTTTTGAAATACTTGTTTAGCCTTAGTTATATCCCCCATATTTATGTAAACACCAAAGAAATTACCGAAAATAAGTATATGTCTCATCCCTAAATTCTCAGCTATATGTAAAGCTTCTTTCAGACATTTAATTGCTTGTTCCCATTCTCCTAATTGTTGATAGATAGATCCTACATTGATTAATCCCATTAATAAAAATGCTGAGTCCTTATATTTTCGAGCCAAAGATATTCCCTTTTTAGTATATTCCAAAGCTAGTTGATGCTCGCCTTTAAAAAAATATACAGTACCTTTTCCAAAAAAATTCATCATTTTTGGAAGATTGTAAACAGGAGACTCATTATTTTCACAGATTTTTAGAGATTTGGATATGCTATTAAGAGTTTTATTATACTCCCCTATTAACTTGTGCGAATTTCCAATAAAAGCATAGGCTACCGCAAGATTAGCTTTTGAATCCCATTTTTTTAAGAGATCTATTGCATCATTAAATATTTCAATGGATTTTATCGTTTCGCCTAAATTATAGAATCTAATACCTTTATAGGAATAAATTAGGGCCATTCTCTGTTCACGATCTTTTTCAGAAATTTGTTTTAAATTACTAAGTATTTCAGAACTTTCTTCCAAAAAATCCATACTCTCCTTATTTTTTCCCATAGATATTAAGATCCTTCCCATTCTAAGGAGAGAATCAACTATTTCTATACTATTATCAAATTTTTTGGCAGATTGTATCGCTTTTTCAGCAAATTCATAAGATTTTGGATAATTACTTAAAATACAGTGAATTTCACTAGTAAGTGTATAAAATACTGTTTTTTCTCGGTCAGTATACTCATCTACTGGCTCTAATGATTTTAAAAACTCCAAGGCTTCTAAGATTTTTTCTTCTTCAATCATATCACGTCCGAGTTGTAAAAATTCTTGAACATTTTTTTTTTCCATTTATACTATTAGTATCCAATTGAACTTTTTAATAATTTCTTGATATTTTTCCAAAATCGAGCCCACCCAAAGGATTATTAACGCGGTTTTAATATTAAAAAATAGTCTTTACCAATTGCCCAAGCCCACCACTAGAATGATCCTTTATTACTTCACCTGTACGATTAGCAGAGTTTAATTTCTTCCAAATTTGCTCGGTGTCATGAACAGTTTCATTAAATTTTGAAAATTTCTGATGAGCAAGGAATGATTGACCCTCAAAAACATAACAGCTCATGAATGGAGGCATGCCCGTCATAAAAATAGTATATTTACCAAAACTTGCCCTGTCTAAGCCTTCCGAAAAGATTTCATCGCTGAAACTATTGAATGCCGAAAGAAAACCGCTGAAAAGTTCTTCATTAATTTTCCATTCCTTGTTAAATATCTTAGTATAGAGTGGGATACCAGAATTAGCCATTATTAACAATAATATTGGAGATTCAGGCGATGTTTCTGGAATTTTTGCTTGTTTCTTTTTTAGCATAGTCGAAATTTGATCGTTAATGTCTATTTTTTCGAGTCGTTCAGAAATTGAAACATTTTCCTTTTTCATTTGTTCCCAAACTTCAAGATTTTGAAGTAGTTTATCATGTTCATTTGATATTTTCATAGCAAGGAGACCTAACCCATATCTTTCTGCAATCTCTTGCGCTTTTGTTAAAGATTGGCGGGCTTTTTTCAAATCAAAATTTATCAAACTTAGTTTAGCTTCTAATAAATAAGTTTCTGCCAATTTTTTATAGGCATGTTGTTTTTCAGAAGCCTCCTGCAGACCATTTAATAAAGAGGAAAATTCTTCAAGTGCTTCAACATTTTTAGTTTCTTTAAATTCATTTAGTAGCATCTCACATAGATGAAGAATCGCTTGTTGAGTTATCTCTAAAGAAATATCTTTGTGGACAATATTTTTAAAAATTTCTTGCGCAGCACCCAAGTCTCGTGTTCTTTTACTCATTTTCAATAAAAGTGCTTTATTAAATTGATAAATTAGATTAATCCATTTATTATCTTTTTCCTTGTCTCTAAGTTGTTCAATTTTTTGAAATATTTGTTTGGCAGCAGTTATATCCCCCATAATTATATAAACCTCAAGGAAATTACTTAAAATAGATACTAAATCCGACAAGCCTTCTATATTTTCAGCTATGGATAAAGCTTCTTTATAAGATTTAATTGCTTTGTCTTTTTCTCCTAATTCTCCATAGATGGATCCTAAAAGGTTTAATCCCCAGCATGTAAAATATAGATTGTTATATTTTCGAGCCAAAGATACCAATTTTTTAGCATATTCCAAAGCCAGTTGAAGCTCGCCTTTTTGATAATATATCCCCGTAATTCCTATAAGATTCATCAATTTTGGCCTATTGTATTGAGAAGACTCTTCATTTTCACAGATTTTTTGAGATTTGGAAATAATAAAAAGAGCTTTAGTGTATTCTGCGTTTCTTTTTTGCATACTCCCATAAAAAGCATAAGCTTGAGCAAGACTAGCCTGTGAACCCCATTTTTCTAGGAGATCTATGGCATCTTCCATAATTTCAAGAGCCTTCATCGGTTCTTGTAAATAATGGAAATTGGCGCCTTTGTAATAATAAATTAATCCCATTCTCTGTTTGCGATCTTTTTCAGAAATCTTTGTTAAATTTTGAAGTATTTCAGAGCTATCTTTCAATAGATTCATACTTTCCTTAAATTTATTCAAAAATACTAAGATGTTTGCCATATTAAGGAAAGTATCTACAACTTCTATGCACTTTTCGATTTTTTTAGCAAATTGCATCCCTTTTTCAGCCGTTTCATAAGCTTTTGGTAAATTACCTAAATAAATGTGAATTTCACTAGTGAGAGTATAAAATATAGTTTTCTGTCGCTCAGTAAATTTGTCGACTGGCTCTAATGATTTTAAAAACTCCAAGGCTTCTGAGATTTTTCCTTCTTCAATCATAATATGTGCGACATTTAATGAATTGTGAATTTTTTTTTCCATACATAATATTAGTATCCTATAAACTTTTTAACAATTACTTGAACTTTCTAAAATACCAATAATCTATTTCTTTTCGACTTGGTTCAAAATTTTATTCGTTCTTAGGAAATTATCTAGAAATCATAAAAATTTTTGAATAAAGGTTTAAAATTTCAAAATAATTATTATAATTATATAATTCATATTTTATTACAGAAATTTATTGAAAATAAAGAAAAAAATAGGAGATGAGCCATATTGAGATACATTGTATGTGTAAAACAGGTGCCTGATACAACAGAAGTTAAGATTGATCCAAAAACTAATACACTTATTCGTGAAGGGGTTCCAAGCATTTTAAATCCATTTGATCAATTTGCTTTGGAAGAAGCGATTAAAATGAAAAAAGATGGTGATGAAATAATTGTGATATCGATGGGCCCTCCTCAAGCCAAGAAAGCCTTAATGAAATGTCTTGCATTAGGGGCAGATAGGGCAATATTGCTTAGTGACCGTGCCTTTGCTGGTGCAGACACATTCGCTACCGCTATTACTTTAGCTGAAGCAATCAAGAAAATAGGGAAATTTGATGCTATATTTGCTGGTTTACAAGCGATTGATGGTGATACCGCACAAGTTGGCCCCGAAATAGCTGCTCAGCTTGGTATACCTCAAATAACTTATGTTGAAGAAGTTCTAAAAATTGAAGGAAGAAGATTAGAAGCAAAAGCAGTTACCGATGACGGTTATAACATTATTGAAGCAAAATTACCTGTTTTGATTGCGGGGATTACTCCTTCCTCCTTCGATCCTTCAAATCCTGCAATGCGCGCAATATTAATGGCTAAAAAGAAACCTTTTGAAACTTGGACTGCTGATGATTTCGATGTTGGTAAAGAAAATTTCGGGCTGGAAGGTTCACTCACACAAGTTATCAAAGTTTATGCCCCTCCTATTAAAGAAAAGGGCGTAATATACACTGATGAACCAAAAATTGCAGTAGAAAAATTATTTAACAAATTATCTGATGAGGGAGTGATTTAAAATGATAAATGTTAATGATAATTGCACTGGATGCGGTTTATGTGTAAAAGCTTGTCCTTTTGTTGCTATAACTCTCGTTGATAAAAAAGCAATAATTGGAGATGCATGTACGCTATGCGGAGCTTGTGTTCAGGTTTGTAAATTCGATGCTATTGATTTAGAACGAAGACAAGCTAAGGATGTTGATTTATCTAAATTTCAAGATGTTTGGGTAGTAGCTGAAGTAAAAGACGGTAAAATTAGAAGTGTCACTTGGGAGTTACTCGGTAAGGCCAAGGATCTTGCCTTTGAATTAAAGCAGAAAGTTGGGCTTGTATTAATTGGTAGTGATGTTAAAAAATTTGCAAAAGATTTGGCCATTCATGGTGCAGATAAAATTTACATAGCAGAGGATGAAAATCTGCTCCAGTATTATACCGATACTTATGCTAATATTATAATCGGACTTATTTCAAAATATAATCCAAACATTGTGTTGTATCCCGCGACAATTAAAGGGAGAGATTTAGCCCCAAGAGTAGCTTCTATTCTACGATTAGGACTTACGGCAGATTGCACAGGTCTTTCTATATATGAGGGTAAATTACTGCAAACTCGCCCCGCATTTGGTGGAAATATAATGGCCGATATAGTTGATTTTGAAACACGGCCCCAAATGGCAACTGTAAGACCTAATGTTATGAAGAATTTATGCGAAGATCACGATGAAAATGCAGAAATTATTGAAGTTCCAGTAAAGATAGATGAAAAAGGATTGCGTGTTCGTGTTAAAGAAGTTCTCAGCGCGGTATGTGAAGACGGTATTCCTTTATGTGAAGCAGATATTGTTGTTTCGGGAGGGCGGGGTCTTGGAAAGAAAGAAGGATTTGAACTTATTCAAGAATTAGCCGATGTTTTTCATGGAACTGTTGGTGCAAGTCGTGTTCCCATAGAATTGGGTTGGATAAGCAAAAATCATCAAGTAGGTCAAAGCGGGACAACAGTTTCGCCGAAAATTTACATCGCTTGTGGTATTTCTGGTACAATTCAACATCTTGTCGGAATGAAAAGCAGTAAAGTGATTATTGCGATAAACACAGATCCCACTGCACCGATTTTTAACGTTGCAAATTATGGGATTGTTGGAGATTTGTATAAAGTTATTCCTTTACTTATTGAAGCGCTAAAGAATAAAGAAGATCTTCTTTGCGTTTAATTATTTTTTTATTTTTCAAACAATTTTCTTTTTCAATCAATCAATGTGGAGTAGAACAATTAAATGCCATTAAATCTTCAATATTCTGACCGATTAAACAAACTGCCCCCTTATATATTCGCCGAAATCGCAGATATGAAGCGAAAAAAGAAAAATGAAGGTGGCGATTTGATTTCCATGGATGTTGGCGATCCCGACATTCCTACCCCAAAATTAATAGTTGACGCTTTGATTGATGAAGCTAAGAAACCTGTTAATCATAATTACCCTACAAGACAAGGAGAGCCGGATTTTCTTGAAGCCATCGCAACATGGTATAAAGTAAGATTCAATGTCGATTTAAATTCAAGTTCTCAAATAATCGGTCTGATTGGTGCAAAAGAAGGGCTTGTAAATATCGCTAGGGCATATGTAAATCCTGGAGAAGTAATTCTGATTCCTAATCCTAGTTATCCCGTGTATGAAAACGGTGCCACGATTCTTAATGGTGCAGTTCCATATATGATGCCACTTATAGAAGAAAATAATTTTTTACCTGATTTGGGTAGTATTCCATCAGAAATTATAAAAAAATCTAAGTTAATGTTTTTAAATTATCCTAACAATCCTACGGGGGGAGTTGCTACCAAAGAATTTCTAAAAGAAGCAATCCAGTTTGCAGATGATAATAATATTCTTATTGTTTATGATAATCCATATTCAGAATTTACCTTTGATGATTATATCGCCCCTTC
>JAUWMK010000410.1 GCA_030613185.1 Promethearchaeum sp. | reverse complement strand
TGAATTCAACCATTCTCTTTGTTTTTGGTCGTCCTTAATTAGAATGATTTTCCATATAATTCTATCTATAAGATGATTTCTCATAATCTCATCCGATTTTTTGTAGAAAAGCATGAATTTTCCAAAAAATTCTTTTAAATTTGTTGCTTCTTCATAAAAAAGATAGATTTTCTCAGATGCTAACCATCTCTTTTCTTTATCCTCAACACTTAAAATGTTGAATGATTTTATACTCAGAGCTTTTATAATTTGAATCAAATCTTCAGTTTTAATTTTAGCAAAATCCTCTAACCCTGAAAAAGACCAATTGGGTAATAAAATGCTGAGATCTTTCATAGTTTCCAAAAAGATAGTATTTTTGTTATCTTCAAATTGGTGCCTTAACTCATAAACTCGTTTAAGTCTCCAAGTAACTTCATCTATCCATTTTTGCATGCTGCTTATCCAAGTTCTTTTCTCTCTTGTGGATTTATAATAATATTCTGAAGTTCTATTTTGAATTTCGCAGATATTGCCCAATTTTTTAATTATATGTGGAGGGGCTGATTTTTCTATTCTAGGACTAAGAAGCATTCCAAAATCAGGGGGAATAGAATTAAGAATGGAGTTGGAAAATTTCTTTGTAAAACATCTATAATCTATAATTGCTCCACGAGCACCTGTTAACCTTATTAAATCGTTATTTATTTTGGTTGAATTTACTTTCCAATTATATTTTGAGTTTGAAATTTTATCTCTTTCCAAACCGTTGATAACTATAATTCCTTCCATCTGAGATTTCGATATATTTTCTTCTATTTCACTTTTGAATGACTGAATATCTGTGATTATGATATTCTTTTTACTTGCAGTAAAAAATTCATTGCAAACCCAAGAATGGTCTTCTTCAAAATTTTTGGGTAAGTTGCATCGATTCCAAAGAGCTTTAAGTTCTCCTTCTTCAATAAAGGGGGATAATTGCATTTTATCACCAATGATAATCCATTTTTTAGCAAGCAGGGCAGGAACTAAAAATTCTTGAAGAGTAGTCTTACTGGCTTCATCAATTATCATCATATCAAAAGGTTCATTTATATTGAAATCTTTATATTTAAATTCAGGAAAATTCAAAATGCCTATCGTTGTGCCACACACAACATTTGCAATATCTAAAGTAAAAGGATGAAGAAACCCTTTTTTAGTTTCAAGAGAATTCATAAATGTATTCTGAGATTCACTTAATTTTCTTAATTTATTTCTTTTTAATTCTTTTAAAATTCTTGCTGTCTCATTATTCGCAACTTCTACATCAAGATAATTTTTTGCAACTCCATTTATATCTTCAACTCTCCCAATTCTTATTGGAAATATATGTAATTCTTCTCCTTTTTGCCTTTCTTCATCGATTTTTTCAAGAACATTATCAACAGCTACATGCGTTGAAGCAACTAATAATATTTTTTGCCCTCGTTTTGTAGCTTGATGCAAGATTTCAAGAATAGTTGTTGTTTTTCCAGATCCAGGGGGGCCTTCCAAAATAGCAAAATCTGGAGTGTTTAAAGCTTTCTCTACAAATTCTCTTTGTTGAAGAATGCCCGGAAATTCCATCTGATCTAAATATTTCCATTCGCCATCCTGTATTTGTGCAATTTTCTCAAAATTTTCATTATCATCATTGATTTTTGAGTTAAATTTTTGAAATAATTGAAGCAATGGAAAGAAATATGTTTTTGGGCGTTCTATTAAAGATAGTAATGCTTTCATCTTCTTATTAAGAACTGATGTATTTGGAATTACCTTAATTTTAAATGTATTTGAATTATTAAGAGATTTAATTAAAACAGCATTTTCATCTCGAAAGGAAAGAATGGTTCTAAAACTATTTTCATAATCCCGGATTTCTTTATAACTCTTAATTTCAATATTATCTTCTTTAACTAACTTTGCCTGTGCTCTTCTATTAAATATACTTCTAATTGCGGTTTCTTCTTTTCTATTCTTTGGTTTAAAACTTACATAATCTCCTGAAATCGGAGTGATATTAATATTGAATTCTTTACCGTTCTTGGTAATCGGAATATCAATTTTGTAAGTAAGAATGGGCTTTATCAGAATAATTTCTTTTGAATTTGCACTTTCTTCTATTTTATAAGATTTATTTCCGATCTGATGCATTTTTTCGCTAAAAAATTCTTTAACAATTTCATCCGTTTCCTCTTTCATTTCATCAAGGTTTTCGAAGTTTTGAATAGTAAATTTAGCAATCCCAATATCTTCTTTAACGCAATTAATAATAGGGGGGTTATCTTCTAAATTCTTTTTATAATGACCCATGATTTCAATTAAAGGCCTTATTACTTTTCCCAAATCTTCTGGGTTTAGTTGTTTTTCATCTTTTAGTTTAGGTAAATTATTCCAGAAAATTGGATCAATATCAATTCGGACCATTTTAATTGCCTTTCATTTTATTTGTTTAATATCATTTTTTTCTAACTTAAGTTTATTATCATTTTGTAGTTAGTTTCTCAAATCAATATTAACATTCTAAAATCTTAAAGTTTTTAATTGATAATAAAAAATGTATTTTGATAATCAAATGAAAAAAATAATATATATTTCAATATTAGGAACTTATAGAGACACAAAAACTCCAAAACTTGGCCCCTTAAATTCAGGTCTTTTTGGTCTTAGTCCGCAAAGTATTGATTCAGTTTATACCCTTTCAGATTCATCTTCTGAGCTAATTACAGCACAGATTATTTCTATTTTTCCCTATTTAAAAAATCGAATAATAAATTCCAATATAGATATATTTGATTATGAGGATGTTCTTGAGAATATATTAAAAATCCATAGTTTACGGCAACAAGAAGATGTAAAATTCATTATAAATGTTACTGGAGGCACGAAAATAATGAGCTTGGGAGCATTCATGGGAGGATCACTAATAGGTGCAGAAATTCAATATATTAAGCAAACTCTTGAAGAGGAGGAAGAATTTGAAGTTTTACAAATTCAAATGCCAAAAGTACCTATTTATGAAATGCACACTATACAGAAATTAATAATATATATGTTAAAAAACGAGACTAATGGTAAATCAGGTTTAACACAAGCAGAAATTAGGAAAAAAATCAATCAGGATTATATTGGAAAGAAAAAATTTAATTTTGAATTAAAAAAACAAGTTTCACCTCAAATCATGAGTTACCATTGTGAAATTTTAGAAAAAAATGATCTTTTAATTCGCTCCCATGATGAAAAAAATAGGCGAGCAAATATACTGACCTTAAAACGATTAGGTTCAATCATTGCAAATTTTCTCATTTCAAAGAAATAAATGTTTTTTTCGCCTTCAGCTTCTTCAAAATCCTCTTTTAAATTTTTCTTATATCATTTTGACGCTAATTCATAAGTATATTTTATTATCAAAATTTAATTTTTATAATCAAAAGAAATTTTTTAATATTTAATTTTATATTTTATATTTAATGAACCAAATTCAGCTTGACATTTCAATCGTTAAAAATTTGCAACACGGAAATATGATTAGAAATCATTTACCTGAGTCAATCAATCTTCATATTACGAAATCATGCAATTATCATTG
>JAUWMK010000315.1 GCA_030613185.1 Promethearchaeum sp. | reverse complement strand
TCGTCGCTATGCTTTTGATCATTTCATCATTAATCCCAATAAATAATTTGAGCTCACCTCAGAATAGTGGAGCTTTGCCGAGAGCAAGATTTATCACGTGCAAGTAAAGAGTAAAACCTTAAAACAACAAGCGCATTTTGAGGTATTAGAAAAAATTAATAATGTGATACATCATGATTATGGGATATTAGAAATTTTAAACAAGAAAAAAGAAAAAAAGAATACAATAATTCATGATTACTCAATCTAATGGCTGATTTGTAGGGTTATCTTGCTGAATTTCAGAGATTAAATGCCATTTGATTATTTTTTCACTATATTTTAGTGATATCATAAAAATTCTAAGAAATATTGTGTGGATGTCACTATATCATAGTGAAAAATTGCCATTTTCGTGCGATAAATCATCCGTCACTAAATTATAGTGGGTTTTACTGCATTATACTCATCCATATAACCACCAATCTATCCACAACTACACCAATACCATCAGATAATCCGCCTCTATAAAATATATTCCATAACTAGACTCGAAAGGAGGAGCCTGCTCCGACTGAAGGGATATATCTTTAAATCAGTTGTGTGTTATCAATTTATAAGTTAAAGTGAAAAAAAGACTGAATATCCATCAGTCAGTTGTCATCTTCTCCGTAGGAGAAGAATCGTAATTCAACTTCAAATTACTACCTTCTTCGAAGAATTACAATGGTAATTATTCCCAAGAAGAGCACACCAAATACGCTTACAAAAATTATCAAGCCAATATTTGAGTTTATGATAGATATATCTATTTGATTTGTACTTACCCCTCCCAGGCCATCATAGACTTTCAAAGTAAAGTTATAAGGTCCCACTTCCAGAGAATCAATGCTAATTTCTATCTCTTGCGGATCCCAGTTATTTCCTTCTTCAATTAATGCTCCATTTCTGTAAATTTCATAACTAGCATTAAAATAGAACATATCCATTACCGTCCAATTAATGAAATTATCGACTGATCCTACCACATTAGAATGATTCATTGATGGCATTATCATAGGGTCATAGTTAAAGATCGGTTTGAAATCCTTAACATCATCGTTAATTGTATATGGGTCATCCCCAATGGAGTCTGTATCATTATCATTCCCGGAATAATCGTCCCAAAAATTGCCAAACATAGTGGAATTCCAAATATTACCTGTTAAACTATTATCTTCTGCTTGTATACCATTTTGCAGAAAATAATTCATAACAATAATATTCATGCTCGAAGTTGTTTCAGCGAAAATCCCGCCTACTAAATTATCTATTATTCCATTTCCCATTATTGAATTTCCCATACTCATAGCACTGAGATAAATTCCATAAGAATTTCCATTTATTGTATTTTGAGAAATAGAGTTTTGCATAGATCCTGCTTGCAAATTAATTCCATATTTATTCGATTTAAAAGTAGAATTTTCTACAGTTCCATTGTTTGTATTATATAACTCCAATCCGCTATAATCTGGGCCTCCAACAAGAATCGAGTTGTTGATTGTGAAGTAATCAAATTTTGAATTTCGAATTGAAAGCGCCGTTCCAATATTATTTGTGTCAACAAATAGATTTTCAATAAGATATGGGTTATCTTTAGTTCCTTCTCCTGTAACCCAACCGTCATTTATTGCTTTTGTCCAATTATTTGTGTCAATGCCGGTTTCAAAGGCATCGATAATTAATGGTTCTGTAAAATCTGACGTAATTGCTGTTTTAATTTCAGTATTTGAGTCAATTTCATAAGCATTTTTATATATCAATTTATCATTATCTAAATTTATTGCAGAAATTAACAGGATAAAAGTTAAACTGAGAAAAACAGACAATTTTGCTGCATTCTTCGTATTTTTGTTCATTTTATTCACTTGTTCTATGTATTGTAATTATTTTATTATTATTGCACAAAAACAAAATATATTTACAAAGATTTTAAGTTAAATATATAGAAGAAATTTAGATATATAAAATTTTGGATTGAATATATTTAAGATTACATAAATATGGTTAATTCAAACGATATTGCAGAAAAGAAAAATATTTAAAAACAAATATGTAGTGTTAAAAATTTAAAACTTTATGCGATATACTAAAAATCAGGTTAATTTTTTATTATAATTGTGGGATCTGGATGTTAATCTTAAACGATCTTGCCACAGCTCGGTAGTATTTCATTGTAATGTTATAATCGTTTTTTTCTATTCGGCTTTCAAAAACAAGATTATTTAATTTCAGATCATCTAGATGGCGTTTTATTGTGCCTGGATTTAATCCAAGAGTTTGACGTAAATCTTGAATTGTCATATCTTTTTCGAGTAATTGCTCCAAAATCAACTTTTTTTTATCATGCAAAACAATTAAAACAAGAGAACTATCTGTGATGATTAATTCATCTTTAATCTCTTGAATTTCTTGTTTTTCTGTTGAGTTGATATTTGTATTTTTACTCATTTCTACCACTTTTTTTTTATTAAATTCTTTCTTTCTATTCTTCTAGATCTGGTTTAAATCTTTGGAATTCAACATTATTATAAATTCCACGTGCAATTAATGTCAACATTGGAAATCCGAAAATAGTTATAAGGATAAAATCGATTCCAAATAAAATATATAAAAATATAAAACCATAAATTTCCGCTAAAATCCCTAAGGCAATTATTGGAACGATAAAAATCAGGAAATACGTTCCCCATGTTGATATTATTCTTTTAGGATTACTCTTTATTATTCTAAAACTTTCAATGAAACTCCGTTTGAATTTTTCTTGGGAGGTCAAGCTCGGAAAAGTATGGATAAATAAGATAAACGAAATAAAAAATAGAATTATCCTTCCAAAAGTTAAAACTATTTGAATGAAATCAAATGAAATATCATGAAATATTGGACCTGGACCTGAACCTTCTATCCGAATCCCTCCTGAAACTATACCATTTATTATGAATAATGCAAATGTTAATAATGGATATTGCCACCAGAATCGTTTAAAATACGTAAATGAATTCTTGAATTCCGCAAACATTTCTCCTGATGACATTATATTATAAGCTAAGCCATGTTGGCAATTTAAAAACGCAAAAAATATTGCAAAAGCAATTAAACCAATTAACATTCGAAATATTCCAGAAATTCCTATATTATCGGAAAATCTACCAAAAAAATCACTCAACGAAACTGAGGGGATTAATGAAATAATCACTATTAAAATTGAACCTAAAACAATTAACGTTAAGATAAATGCTAAAACTGCAAATATTTCTGTTACCAGAAATGCTTTAAAGTTATCTTTCAAAGATTGCCAAGCAATTCTAAAATCTTTTTTAGTTTCGGAAAATGTTGAAGATTTTTTATTGGTTTGCATAAGGAATCATTGTTAAGTTTTTAAAAAAATTTTTTTAATTAATTGATTGAAAAAAAAAAAGATTTATATATCAAATTATTTGTTCTGTCTTCTTCTAAACACTAAGTACGCAATTGTTAAGCAAATTACAGACCAAACAAGCATCCCGATAACTGCTCCGGTCGCACTTGGAGTTATCCATGAATAAAATGTATTCTCACTAATACCTTCTGGACCCCGATGGAATGGAAGTTCCATATACCTTTCTTCAGGCATATGAAACCAGCTTGTTATAATATTTGAATAGTATGTTAACATAAAGAATGGTTCAATTGTGACTCCAGTTACCATCAAAATCATCGTCAAAAGTTGAAATACTATTAAAACTATCAAAATACTGTATATTGTTGCTGATGAGGAGCGTTTCATGATTGCACTGAAAAATGTAACAAAACTTAGCAATGCAAATGTATACAAGAGCGCCCAACCCAAAGATCCCCAGACAAATTTAGGGATTGCATTGTATTTTAAGAATGTTGCTATTGCCACTAATATATAATAAAATGTTACTGATATGGCTGAATAACTATAGCGTGCAATAAAACGTCCAAATAATAATCTATCTTTTGTAATTTTTGGAAACAATAAATTCCCTGTTTGTTTCTCAAAATCTTCAGCTATCATTGAACCTCCAAATGTTGATGCAACGATTAGAATGATAAAGGAGATCATCATTAAATATCCTTCAAAATAGTCTGCTGGGTCTGTTGGAACAATTGCTCCATTACTTTCATCTATTATTTCAATAATCAGGAAAAGAGCAAAAATTAGGAAACTCATTATTAACATTGAGATAAATTTCATTCCATTTCTTAAAAAATCAAATTTAATTGTTTTCTCGATTTGTAAATAGCTCCTTTTTGTCCCAATTTTTGTCCTTTGCTCAGTTAAGTGCATTTGTTCAGTTTGAATATGTGTTTGTGTTTGTAATTCTGCCATTTTTTTCACCTATACTGTAATTTCTCCTTTTTGTTTTGGTTCAAATTCTCTTTTTTGTAGAAATTCGGCTCCATTCTCCTTCGATTCGCTCATAAATTTAAGATAGAGGTCTTCTAATAACCCTGCTTTAGGAACTGAGAATTCTACTACATCTATCCCTGCGGAAAATAATGCTTTGAAAATTTCTACCTGTTTTTTTGGGTCTCCATTGAAGAGTATCTCAAATATTTCGGAATCTGGATTGAATCTAATGTAATCTAATTTATTTTCCAATCCTGTGTGAGGCCCAATAATTTGATCTAAACGTTTTACCATATCATCTGCTCCATTTTCTGGGAGTTCAAGTAATTCCAATTGAATTTCACTTTTCTTTGCCATAAATTCTAACTTCTCTAACGTATCACAAGCAATTATTTCTCCATGAGATATCATGGCCACTCGATCAGCTACTTCACTAACCTCGTACAGTAAATGACTGCTAAAGAAAACGGTTTTTCCCATATCCTTTAGCTTTAATATAAATTCACGTACCATTTTACGTGCAGTAGGGTCTAAACCAGTATGTGGTTCATCCAAAACTATGATATCAGGATCATGCACAATTGCAGAAATAACACCAATTTTTTGACGCATTCCCTTTGAGAAGGTTCCAATTTTTTTATCAATCCACTCAGACATACCAACCATTTCAACGATATCTTCGACTCTCTGCTTAATTTTACTATGTGGATATCCTTTTAACTCACCAAAATAAGAAAGAGTTTCTCGAGGTGTCATGTTGGCATAAAAGAACGGATTTTCAATTAAAAATCCAATATTATCTAAAAGATAATCTTTATTCTTCGATGTCAACTTTTCTAACTCACCATTCCCACGTATCCAAATCTCTCCTTCAGTAGGTCTTAATAAGTATGCCATTATTTTCATCGTTGTTGATTTACCCGCACCGTTTGGCCCTAAAAATCCTAAGATTTCACCTTTGTGAATATCAAGGTTTACATTCGACACTGCAGTGAAATTTCCAAATTTTTTTGTTACGTTTCTAAAACTAATATAAACATCAGAATTTTCTGTATTTTTACTCATTTTTTTCACTTGTTATATTTTTTTAAAAATATCGAACCTAAATACCACTCAATGGGATTTTGACAGATTTTAAGATCTATTTTTTAAAAAAATGTAAATTCAAAATTTATAAGTAAATCTTCATATTTAACATTTTGCAAAAGTGCAAAAAGATTTTTG
>JAUWMK010000330.1 GCA_030613185.1 Promethearchaeum sp. | reverse complement strand
TAAATCTGAGATAATTTAAAGCTTGAGAAAAACAAGGACGGAATTTAAAAGTTCTAAAATTCTATTATTTCCCATTTTTCTTTAATAGATAGGAATAAAATTGAAAAAACGTAAAATGTATTAATTATGCAAAACCCTCTTTATAGGTCGAATTTGGATATTTAGATTATTAGGGAATTTAATTAATTAATATTAAAATATTAGTATTTTTACTATCTTGAGTTATTTTCGAGCAATGTTGACCTTTCTAAAGTAATTCAAGCAATTCTGATAATGCAACTTCAATAATTGGTTGAAATTTGAAATGTGGAATTTCGGATCCTCATAATCACCAAAAAAACGATTTATAAACTCATCATCGAGATTTCGCTCTAAAACCCGATTTAAATATTTTTCATCGATAATATAGTTCTTCTTTTTCCGATTGCACTCATGACAAGCACCCACAATGTTCCAAATTTTCGAATCAAATAAATAATTATACGGAATAAAATGATCCGCCTCGGGAGTGTTGCCCATATCAACGCCACAATAAAAGCACCTATTTCTCTGATAGAAATATAACATACTTTTCTCGATTGCTGATATGTTCCGCATTTTAGTGTACGTTCGATCAGCGATCATGAGCTTCTTCTGAAGATTCGGAATTAAGTTTAGGGTTTCCAAAAAAATCGCCAAATTGGCTAAAATTGCCGCCTCAAGTAAAGGTCTTTGCGTCTCTATGAAGTGAACTATGTTTTCTGGGGTGCCAATATATTTGATATCAGACCAATGCTTTCCGAGATCTTTTAGGACTCTATTAAATTCTGTTTCGTCCTTTAGATTCTGCTTGATATCTATGAAATTTAATTCGACATCATAAAAATCATAGATATGCATATTTTTTCGTAAAAGATAAATCACATTACGAAAAAGCAGTTTTATTATTTGTTTAATACATTCATCTGGAATATTTCGGGGTATTTTATCACCTGATTCATTCGGAAAATATTCGTCAATTATTTCATATAGTTTAATCGAACGAGTTTTAGACCGTAATTGCTTTAATTTGAATTTCTTATACAATACAAAATTAAACCTGAAAAAATATCGGGCTATCTGCTTCACAGAAATGAAATGAATCTGATTTTTTTTGTCAAGTTTGTCATTTTTGCCCTTTTTCAGGTAGTATAAAATAGCTTTGAATAGAACAGGCTTATAACTCGATGTAAGCGAGCTACTGTGGAAAAATTTTGAAAACTCCCGTGCAATTTGTCGATAATCATAATTATTTATTTGCATTATTTGTTTCTAGTTTTGAGTTAAGCATTTTTAGTTTTTAAAGAACAGCAAAGTCTTTATTCATTTTTATAATACTTATTCTTAAAAATGAAAATCAAATGAAACAAACATTCTGGTATACATTTGCAACTGAAGTATTGGCCTTTTCTGAGCCGAATATGAAATTTGTTATTGGAATTGTAAAGCAAGATACTGCAAAAAGACTCCAAAAACCCAAATCTGGTTTTTATTTAATGCCCAAAGATGTATCTCGACATAAAGCTAATATTTTCAAACAATCAATACAATCACTTTTTCCAGAAAGTAAGAAATTAGTGAATATTTCTGAAAATGACAATGAAGTTAACTCAAATACCCGAATACACGAAGTTTTATCGTATGCACGTATTTTAAAGGAATTTTGTATTGATTATGCAAAAAAGGAAGATCAGAAGTTTATTAGACTTATTTCTTCGTTATGCCCATGGACTTTTAATCATGTCAAAAAATATTTAAGCGGTAAGGATGAACAAATCCCAAACACTGTTGGTTTGGGTTCGGTAATTATTTTAGAAGTTTACAATTTAAAATCACCATTTAAAATAAAATACACTCAAGCAGATCGAGATTCTTCTCAAGTTAAATCAATTGAAAACTTAGATTTTCCTGAAATGACATTTGATAACCCAGTTCTCAATAGTGATGAGTTGAATAAATTAATAGAACTAGTGGATTTTGTATATCATCATACTCGTTAAACTAATATATCTGAATAAAATGAATAATAATCCAAGAATTTTAGTAATTACTTCATGTTCTAAGAAGAAGGAACAAAATACAAGCCGAGCAGTTGATTTATACAAAGGACAATTCTTTTTAGGAGTTAAAAAATTCTGTGAAAAAAATAGTTTCGATCTCATGGTTTTATCTGCAAAATATGGATTAATATCAGATGAAATTATTGAACCATATGAACAAAGACTACGAAACACAAAAAAAGATATTAATCGACTTCGTGCCCTTGCATTCCCAAATTTTAAAGATTTGGTTCCGGAATATGATTATATCATTTTCTTAATGGGAAAAACTTATACTTCTGTCTTAAATACGAATTCTCCAAAAATTCGATATGCAACTGATCCTACAGGATCTGGTGGTTTTAATCAATTAATAGTAAAATTAAATAATTTACCAAAGGAAGAGTTCATCTCTTTAATAAGAGATAAGAAAACTTTCAATAGGCATGATATTATCAACTAGGATTAATAGAATTATTTTATCCCATTATTAAAATTCTAAGCGTAAAAATTTTCGCTTTCTATTATAAAAGGATATTGATACTTCTTTAAACATGCAAGAGATATCTCCAAATCAAGCATATTTACAAAAATTTTTCGAGAATTATGGTTTAAATCCCGACATAAACCTTATTTTACAACAAACTACTGAAACATTCAAAAAAGAAGATTGGGATATTGCTTTTAAAAAAATCCCAAGAAGCTTATCAAAAAGTAAATTCTTGTATATTTTCGTTAAGCCTGAAAGCGAAACAATAAATGCAATATATATTGGTAAATCTACAACAAAAAATTTGAACCGTCTTATTCAACACCGTGATGGTTTAAATGAAATCAGTACAGTTAGAGATGAAAAATCAAATCAATTCTATATGAGAATGAACACCAAATTCTTTGAGGATAAGTTAAATTTACCCCTTTTCCTATGTATATTTAAGTGGAATTCCCAACGTGCCATAAATAATTTATTCCCATTTTTAATGGAGTTTAGTTTATCAAATGCAGAAGCTGGTTTAATCTCTGATATTGCTTATAAATTTCCATCATCTATCCTGAATCATGAATTTGTAAGTCGCTTAAAATGGTCAAAAAAGGACCTAACTTTAAAAAAAATCCCTAATAAGCTTGAAATTTCTATTAAAGGAAATGATCCAATCTCACTCTGGAATAATTTTTGTCATGAATGGTTTTTGATTGATTCAAATGATATAAATAATGTGAAAGGAAAAAAAAATGATGAAATCAAATTATTTGAAACGAAACCTAGCTCAAGTGAAGTAAATGTCTTAAAAAGACCAAACGGATTTAAATACCTTGCAAAATCTTTAGGAATGAAAAAACTTATTATAAATTCAGTTAAAATTGTTAAGAAAACTTACGATTATTATTCACTTTCAAATAATATGTTGAAATCATTTGATTTAGACCTAAATAATGAAATCTCTCTATTTTCTGATGGATTGATATATATGGTATATTTTTTACGCTCAGATATACAAAAAAATCCTGAATTCAATTATATACAAACTAAATCTGAAATAATTCCGATATATATTGGCAAAACAGAAACATTAGGACGAAATGGAACATTTTCAGCGAATTTAAAAGGAATTCCTGAAGGGAAAAATCAGAATTATTTTGCCAGATGGGGATATGATGATGCACGCCATATCGGAGGCCTAAGTCTCAGATTCTTTGAGATTCCAAATAAATATCCAAGCACTAATTATGAAGAATGGATAGAAATTATGTTTGATGCTCAAAAACGAAAAAAAGGAATCCCAATATTGAAAGTTCCTGTCTATTTCATGATGAAGCCTTGGTTTCCATATAATATCTCTTTTTGTGATAAAATTGGCATTTTTACTCCAGAACTTGAAACTTTACTTATAGCATTAACACGTGAACTTTTTCCAAATGTATTAGGGAAGAAGCAAGGTAGGTAAATAAAAAATTATTTTTTCTTAAGAATTTTCGTAATCGTTAAATGCTTCTTCGTAGCAATTTTTACATATATTTAACACATCATACCCATAATTAGATTTATGTGTAAAAGGTTTTTTTCTGGGATTTTCTGACTTAGGGAGATGATCGAGTACTAATTCTTGATGTTCAGGTAATGTTTCTTTTAATATCATGTCAATTTTTTGAAGTTCTGATAATTTAATTTGGATATTACAAAAAAAACAGCTATATTTAATTGAGTTATTCTTAAAATTATTACACATAGAAGCATTATTTTTTTAATCTATTTAAAAACCAAAAATAAATAATATGACGTTTCTGTGGTATTAATGTGAAATATACTATTCTAATGTGTGAAATAATGATATTGCTACTATTTCAAATATATTGATATCGGGCGTTTATAATTAATCCCCACATAAGCCAATTCTGAAAGTAATGCGCAGATAAAAGAACTCCGATAAGTTGATTTCTCGTTTTCGTTTAGTAACAATTTACCATCCTTTACCAAATGTTCCCATGCTTGACGGAGTAAAAATATCGAAACCAAGCGAGTCCCTCTATCAGTACTGATTGTTAATCCTTCAGAAGATATATTTTCAATAGAATTTTTCTTTTTTTGGGTAGAAAGTGTTTCAATAACTTGTTTTTCTTCACATATTTTCTGCAATTGGGTCCAAATTACATTCCAATTGTATTTTTCAAGATTTGAAAGGTTATGATTGAAATTTTCAAATAGTTGGGATGGAATTTCGGGGACCTTTAAATTAGAAAGAGAAGAAATTAAACTTTCCATTATTCTACCGTTTGGGGTGAGAATATACTCAGAATAAGAGGGTTTAGAATTTGGAATATCAATTAGTTTAATGATTTTATTTCTTTTTAATTCATGTAATCGGAAATCTAGTGATCGTGCAGAGATTATATTTTCAAGTTCATTCTTAAGTTGATTATAGCGTTTTGGCAAGATACGTAATTGGAAAAGGATTTCACGTGAGCCTTTATGTTGAATGATTTTAAAAAAATTTGATAAATCCGTCATTTCTTACACTAAAAGTTATTGTAAGTATTTAAAAGAATAATGGAAAAAAAAACAAGACTCCGCAAATTAATCTAAGTTTTTTTTGGCGGATAATGTCGTATCAATCTATAAATTATTGTCGGTGGATTGGGAACTTATCTCAAAAGATGGATAAGCCACTAAG
>JAUWMK010000305.1 GCA_030613185.1 Promethearchaeum sp. | reverse complement strand
ATTACAACTGGAGCATCTCCAAGATTACTAAACTTACCTGGTGAAGTGGAGAATAAGGGCAATGGGATTAGCTATTGTGCAACATGTGATGGTGAATTCTATAAAGATAAGGATATATTTGTAATTGGTGGCGGAAATAGTGCAATAGAAGAATCGCTACTTCTCTTAAAATTTGTAAAATCCTTAACAATAATTCATCAATTTGATGAATTACAAGCTGAAAAGATCACCGCAGATAAAGTATTAGGTAATCTAAAAGTAACGGTTCTATGGTCTCATGAGCCGAGAAGTTTCATAAATAAAGGTGAAAGTATGATAGTTGAAATCGAAAATCTAAAAACAAAAGAGAGAATTTCGATGGAACGAGATGGAATTTTTATTTTTATTGGAATGGTTCCTAACAGCAAGTTTTTAATGAACAGACCAGTTGAAATTAAGCAAAATAAATATGGGTACATTATTACGGATGAACGGATGAAGACTAACATCAACGGTGTTTATGCTGCTGGAGATATACGTGAAAAATTATATCGGCAAATTGTTACCGCGATAAGTGATGGTGCTATTGCAGCTTTGGAAATAGTAAAAAATATTTCATAAATCGCTCAATTATTGTAATTTAAACATTAACTTGTCATTTTTTTTTCTATAATTTGATATATTCCATTACCTCTTGAAAATGGACAAACTTTAACGCAAATACTACATCCTTCAAATCTTGAAAAAACCGGATGACATTTTATCGGATCTAAACAACGAGCAAGACGACCGATTGTTTCAATATGATCATTATATATTTTTTTTGTTTCTTGAATTGCGTCGCCAGGGCACTCATCTAGACATCGCTTACAATTTTCACAATATCTTTCAATCCATGAAAATTGCGTGGGATCTTTATCTGTAAAGGAAAAAATTGGATGTTCAATGTAAATAGGCGCGATTCTTTGACGTTGTCCAAATTCTGGAGTAATTAACAAACCATTCATTCCTTGCCATCCCAGTCCAGCTTTTCCAGCAAGAGGAACATATGACACTAATCCACCCAATGGATGATTTGGTTGACATCGAACTCCTTTTTTTCTTAACCATGATGATATATCTAAGACTGCTTTACCCAGATGGTTATAAGTTCTCATCGTTTCATATCCTGCGAGAGCATGGGGGGCATCATCTATCCTATTTTTTTGCATTTCCTTGATGAAGACTAGGGCATAATGATAGAGAATATGATTTCCTTTGAGTATTATATCTCTTGGAATTTTAGTAAACCCAATTTTCTGAACTCCCCATTTTTCTCATGCATAGGTAGTTAATTCTTTCCAAAGTGCTTCACCATCAATGTGCATATAAGCATTTTTGGCGACTTCAATATTTTCTGAAAGCTCACGATATTGAGATACCATCATCCCTTTTGCAGCCCCTAATGCTTGCTTTATTGTTCGGATTCTAACTAAGCGATCTTTGAATGTTTTTTTCTCTGTGATGTGATTATTTATTGTTTCCCACTTCAAGCGTGCCATAAATTTATCACGTAAAAAATTCCTTATCTTTTCAAATCCATACATAGGAGATCTCTCAGTGGCTTTTAGAATTCCTTGTGTATTTATGGATTCTCTAAGAAATTTGTTATCAGTCGGAGTTTCTGCAGTAAATCTTAGATTTTTAATTACCCGTTTAATTTTTCTTGATTTGGTTTCTACAGATATTTTTTTCATTCCAATTTAAAATAATTTTTAAGCAGTTTAAGTCCTTTGATTGTTAAGGATGAATTTATCTAAATCAAAATATAAACCTCGAATGTCCCCAAATATTCTTGGTAAATTAAATATTAAGCGAACAATTTTAATCGGATTAGCATTTTTAACTAGTCAAGCTGCTTGGGCATATTATAATTTCATAATGCCACTAATGTTAAGGGAATTTTATATTGATTTAAATATAAATTGGGTAGGGGCCGACACTTTCGTCGGATTGGTAATGGTATTAGATAATATTGTTGCTGTGATCTGCTTACCTTATTTTGGAATTATTTCTGATCACACCCAATCTCGATTTGGTAAGAGAATGCCCTATATTATGATTGGGGTAATTGTAGGTGCAATTTCTTTTTCGTTTTTACCGCATATGAAAATATTTTGGGCTTTATTTGCAGTAATTATGTTTTTTAATCTTTCGCTAGCATTTTATCGTAGTGCTGCAATGTCATTAATGCCAGACCTTACGGATCCAAAGCTTAGATCTACAGGAAATGCAATTATTCAAATTATGGGGGCATTTGCTTTTCTTTTAGGTTATTCAGGACCGATAATTATGAATTTATTTTTTGATGTGGAAACCTATGAAGGAAAAATTGCAGCAAGAATTGGGTCGTTTTATTTTGTTAGCGCAGTAATGCTGATTGCATTATTATTTTTATTTTTCTCAATTAAAGAGACTCCCACCGGAAAGGGCTTTCTTAGAATCGGCAAATTACCGATAACTATTGATCCAATAACGTTTGAAAACCTTGGAGAACATCCATCACCTGTTGGAAAGAAGGAAAATAAACTCACATATCTTAAAACCGTACTTTCAGATAAAGATAAAAGCGCATTATTTATGCTTCTTGCACTTTTTTCTAGTAGTTTTGGATTTAATGCAATAGAAACATTTTATAGCTCCTTCGCTATCTTATATCTAGGGTGGACCGATAGTATGGCCAGCACAGTCCTTATGATTGCTCCGATTTCTTTAGTCATTTCAGCCTATCCTGTAGGAAAATTATCGGATAAATTCGGGAGAAAGAATGCTATTACATTTGGATTAATAGGATTAGCTTTTACTGTTGAAATCCTTCATTATCTTGATTTATGGCTTTTAAATCCATCAGATTATTATATTGGAACAATTATTTGTATTTTCTCAGCAGGATTTTTCCTAGCTATGATTTCAATAAATGGAATAGTCATTATTTGGCAACTTGCTCCTGAA
Source organism: Promethearchaeum sp. (assembly GCA_030613185.1). Lineage (GTDB taxonomy): Archaea > Asgardarchaeota > Lokiarchaeia > Sigyniarchaeales > Promethearchaeaceae > Promethearchaeum. The sequence continues at coordinate 2,786 of JAUWMK010000305.1, read as the reverse complement.
GGAAAAATTGGAGCTTATACTGGAGTTTATTACTTATTCACACAAGCTGCGGCGATAATATCCCCTGTTGTTGCTGGGTTTCAATTTGATATGTATAAAAAAGTATTTCCAGAAAGGATTCAGCTATATGGATCTGGATACCAGTATCGTATGCTGTTTTTTTATGTTTTGACATGGCAATTAATTGCACTCCTTTTTATTAGTCAAGTTAAAAAGGGAGAATCTGAAGAGTTTACTAAATCTCATCTCAAAAAATTAGCGGAACAATACGGAGATGGATAATTTCCTATCCAATTTTTTAGTTTAAAATTCAAGCCCATGATGATAAGGCATTTGTTGGAGATTTAAGTCTTAAATAATCTTTAAGTTTAAATCAATGACATCAAGAGAGATTCTGAGGCTTTCTTCGGTTTTATTTGTTGGAACTAAACAAAATACTTTTAAGTTTTAAATTCAAATTTAATTTACTATGATGCTAGATCTTGCTGATGTTATAGCCGCTTTGGGTGGTATAGGATTTGTTATTTTGATACTTGTAATTGCAATCGTTTTAGTGGTCTTTGCTTTACAAATTGGAATAAGGGCAGTTAAAGGTGAAGATACAGGATTAGGCCCAGTATTTCTCACCGGTTTAATAATGATCGTTATTTCAGCAGTAATATCCACTGCTTTTGGATTTTTATCTCTTCCAGCTTTGATAGGGAGTATAGTTTCACTTGTATTTAACTTATTTATAATCAAAGCAAGACATAAAACAACCTATTTAGGTGCATTAGGTGCTTTAGTTATTTATGTTATTATGGTAGTTATTATTTTTGTTGTATTATCTCTTGTATTTGCGGGATTTATTGCGACTTTACTAGCGATTTTCCCTTAAACATAAAATAATCTCTTTTTTTATTTTCTCTAAAATTTCTTCTTTTTTATTTTTATAGAATTACTGCTTACAAGTTTTTCTTTTAAAACTCTTCTAAATTTAAGAATATGCATATTTTTATTTGATAACTTATCGAATATACAAAAATTGATATTAAGAAGCATTAAATTCTAAATTATTGATTTTAAGTCTATTTATATTCAAGAAAATATTGAATTCAGAAATACATAAGAAAAAAAATTTTACCTTAAATAATCTGCATTTGATTTCTACAAATTCACCAAAACACAGGTCCTTCTGCCATTTTTGCTTAGCAATTAGGACAAATAATAAATTTTCCTTCTGCATTTAGAAAGTCGCTTTGATTAAGATGAGATAAATCGATCTTTATTTTATCACCATATGATAGAATTTATTGCATAGGTTTTCCGCAAATACCGCAAAACATAGTCCCTTCTACCATTTTCGCTGCGCAATTAGGACAAATTATGAAGTTCCCATCGGATATTTGAGTTTCAAAACTCTGACTTATTGAGGTTGGATTCTTATTTTGAACGGGTTTAGTACCCAAATTTAATCCACCAGGAAATTGTTGAACTGCTCTCAATATATTTTCGACAGTTATTGCACCGGAAGAACCACCCAATCTTTGTCTAATATGCATTCGAATCTTGTCCATTTTGTTGGTTTCCCATTGTGGAGATTTAAAGCATATAAAACAAGATACGATGCCTATGGCTCCGGATATAATCCCATTAACTGGTTTTCCGGTTTCACTATCTACAAGGAGTCCAATTGCTCCAATAATTGCAAAGATTGAAACGCAAAAAGCGATACGAAAAAGCCAAGTAAAGGTCAGATGAGCTGAATTTAGTTCCATTCGTTCTTGTATGGTTAATTGTTGGAAATGATCAGGACAAAGTCCCCCTTTTCTGCAAGTCCAGCATAACGGAATATTGCAGAAATTGCATCTTAAAACACTTTTTTTATGGCAATGCTTCCCACATGAACCACATTTATAATTATACCATGTTCCCATATTATCACCGATTGTTAGATCTTACTACATTAATATTGGAATATTGAAATAAAAATCTTTCAGAAATTTTTAATAGTGGAAGGGAATTCCATGTTGATTCTCCTTTTAAATTAAGCATATACTTTGATTTTTAAATAAATAATTTGATATAAGCTAAGTTCTTATTTAAACCGCAAAAAAATCTATTTTACAGCCTTAATATTTTTGTATAATAGAAGCGATTGAATAATATTTTTTTTAAAAACCAAAAAAGTTGAGAAAATAAAAAAATAAAAAATAATTTTTTATCAGTTTTTTTTATTTGGAAACCAATTTGAAAAGTAGAGATCCATTAGAAATAAAGAATGATTCACGCTTTTTGAGCACAATTGTATGGTAATATTCGGCTAATCCAAGAAAACCCCTGATAACCGACTCATCTTCTTCAAAAGTAAAAATTACCGTAGTCCCGTATCTTGCATCTGAAATTTCTGCTTTTGAGTACACCCTCTCATCAACTAAAGGGATCTTCAATTCTTGAACAATCTCATAACATCTTTTTATAAATAATTCTTTTTTCGCCAATATTTACACCTTATTTTTTTATATTTTTATACAATTTAAAATTTTACGCGTATAATATAATTTAAAGGGACTTTCATTATTTAAAATTCTTTGCCATGATTTAAATCATGATGAAAAACACCAAGGAATTAATTTCCAAAAATGGTTTTATTTATAGTTATAATTTTTGGAGTAATTTTTATTTTTTTTATTTTTTTTCACATATTTGTACTCACCTAATCTCATTTAGTGCTTTTTTCATGCATGATCTTAATGATTTCCTTATCAACTCCATAATGTAGGCCCGGGCGGTTAATATTGGGCGAA
>JAUWMK010000368.1 GCA_030613185.1 Promethearchaeum sp. | reverse complement strand
TACTATAGATTATTTTGACGAATTATGAAAAAAATCTAAAGATTTCGTTTCCGATTTTTTGTAGGTATTTCTCAAAAAAATTTGTTGTTAAATAAGACGTATCGGGTATTTTAAGAATTCTAAACATTGTTAATAAATCTTCAATTGATTTCTTTTTCGGATATTTTTCTTTAATCAGTTTTTCAAATTCGTTAATTGTGGTTTTACCTTCAGGAATTAAATTTTCTTTGAATAGGAGGCTATAACTTTTTTCTATTTGTTTGGATTTCAAATTGAATACGGAAGAAAACAGTAAATCCTTTTTTATTAAATTATGTACGGTTTCATTTTCGATTAATAAATTCTCAATTTTAAAAAATATGTAGAAATCTAATGCATCAAAGGTTGGATCTACTTTAAGATTTGGTTTTGGATAGGTTTGTGAATGATTTACCAATGCAAATTTTGGTAAGTTCTTCAAATTCGGGGAGATAGATTTGTTTCTTCTAAATTTTTTTGATGTAAATGGTATTATTTCTTTGATTTTTTGATTACGTGCCAATGTATTTTCAATTTTTTTTTATATAGTTTTAATCTCTTTCGTGATCATGCAGTCGAAAATTTTTTATTGATCTTTAACAGATATTTTTTTAACAAAAATACAAAAGTGATTCAAAATGAATGACAAAAACCAAAATTATATAAAAATCTATGGGCTTATTGCTCTAATCTGCATAATTACTGCCCAATCGAATATTATGAGTTTCAAAGCTCTTGATATTCAGAATGACAATAACCTAAATCCCTCTGTTCTTAGAAATCCAATAGATCTAACATACTCCTCTCCAATTTCGATAGACGGAAATTCTGAATTAGCCTTTTTTATTCAGGATAAAGGATTAATTGGGAATGGGACTCTAACATCACCATACATCATTGAAAAATTTTTTATTTCTGCCAGCTCCACAATCGGTATCGAAATTATAAATACGGATGCTTTCTTAACCATTCAAAATTGTTATATTTCAGGAGGATTTTCTAACAAAATTGATGGGATATACTTGCAAAGGACATCTAATGTAAAAATCACCAATAACACCATAATAAATAGTTATCGTGGGATATTTTTGCGCACCTCATGCAATAATAATGAGATTTCTAAAAATAATATTACAACTACCTATTCAGTCTTTGAGTTTACTACCGGGATTATTTTATATTCGGATTGTAACAACAATACAATTAAAGAAAACTATGTCAATAATATTCGTAGGGGAATTGAGCTTACTGATTCAGATAACAGTATTATTTCTGGGAATAATGTAACTTATAACGTAGATGCTATCGAGCTTAATAATTATTGTGTAAATTGCACAATTTCAAGGAATAATATCACCTATAACAAAGGAGAAGGTGTCAATTTATTCGCCAGTTGTACTGAAAACACAATTTTTGGGAACATTATTAGCCATAATGAGGGAATCGGAATAGAAGTGTGGGATGATAGTAACTTTAATCTAATTTATTTTAATGATGTTTACGAAAATGAAGATGGTCAAGCTATTGAAAGGTACGACAGCATTGGCAATCAATGGGATAATGGAACAGTCGGAAATTATTGGGGGGATTATTCTGATAAATATCCGAATGCAAAAAATAATAGCGTTTTTTGGAAAACTCCCTATGAAATCGATGGGAATGATCTTGGGGTTGACCATTTTCCACTAGTAAATTCCATTGTGAAATATAAACCACTTGAAGGAATAAAAATCTCAGGATTTCCGCTCGTAAATATACTATTTTTCATATCGGCTGGAGTATTTTTATTGAAAAGAAAAATTAGTAGATAATTTTTTTTTTTTTTCCTAAACACCAGAATTATAAAAACAGAAAAAATATAATGAAGATTAGAAGATGGCAAAGAAAAAAATTAGCAGAATTCAAGATAGCGAGATAAAAAAACAATTAAGGAATTTTGCCAAAAAAGAATATTTTGAAAAAAAACCTTTAGAAATTCGTGTTCTCCAACTTAAACCTGGCGTAGTCTTCAAAAAAGGATGTATGCTTCCAAACCTTTTGATAAAAAAACTCGCTGGAACAGCTTATGTAATTTATCTGGATTATGGGGCTCAGCTAAAATTCTATTACTTTGCCAAAAACGGAATGTCAATGGGGGGCTCAAATTTCGATAAAAATGATAAACTGCTCAAAGAAATGCACGGTAAAGCAAAAACTCTTTTAAAACTCCCTAAAACCATTAAAGTTATTGGATTAGATGAAGAAAATAAGAAAATTCGACAACGATGGGAAAAATTGACAAATAAATATTCGCAGAAACTGGGAATCAAAATAAAAAACCTACCTGCAATTTCGATAAAAAAAAATATCCCTGAAAACTCTATTAGAATCGGAATCCAACAAGATAAAGATATACTCCATTTTGATCTGGATTATTTTAACACAGAATTGCAAGATACAATTTTACTCAGGGAACTTTTTCCGATTTTAACGAATACACCAGCGAATAACGAAACAGTTCTGATGATTTCAACCATTTGGGCTTTAATTTTGTATGATTCAAAAAAATACACACAAATTCTTAACAAAATTTCGGTAAAAAGGGGCATTAATAAAAAAGCAATTGGTTGGATCCAAGACATATTATTACCTTATGTTAAAAACAATCGCGAAAACAAAGATAATTTTGCTCAATTTCTACTCAAGGCTTCTATAATGATTAACCAAAGCGATGTATTTACTGTAAATAATTTTTTCGATATGTTTTTACTTTGGCTCATGAAATTCGGGGTAGATAGACACACTCAATTTAACAATACAGATGAAGGAAGTAGACAGAAATCTTGGTTGTTCTTTGAAATGCTGGAATTATTTTATACTCAGTCGGATTTATGTCATAATTACGGAATTAATCCTCGTAAAGACAGCGATTTACTCTTAATTCATCTTTGCAGCCGATTTTTACTCGGAAAAGAGTCAAAGGTTAGTAGAGAATTTATGATCGGTATAAATCCAAATAACTTGCAAATGGAAAGCGCGCTGGAAAATCTTAATTTATCTGAATTTACCGATTTAATTCCCGAACCAATGTTTTCTAAAAATAAAGAATTTCTCGAGGATGTATTATTTTATCTATTAATTTCAAAGGGGATAATTGTAGATTCTGAAGATTTAATTGAATTACAGCCGAATACAGAAAAAATTATAGAGATTTCGATTCAAAATAGAACCGATTGGATTTTAATGGATGTAGAGTTCCAAGCGGATTTGAAACCTCCAAATAAATTAATACTTCAAAAAATAGATCCTCCTAAATTGCTTGAGTTTGCGGGCGATCTTAACTTAGTAACCTGCATTAAATCCACCGATAAGACAGGTAAATGTCGATTAACCTTAAAAATGTCCTTTGAAGATCCTCTTAATCCAAATAAAATAAAAAATTCGGTAATAAAAATTATTGATATTCTAGTAGCCCTTTAAGATTTGATTTATTTCTGTTAGATTTCTTTTTATGATGAGTTTTTTTATTATAATTTGTAGTTTTTATCTTTTTGGCTTCATTTTTCATCTTTTCCAGTGCTTTTTCAGAAATTCCTCTCCAAAGTGGTATTTTATTTCCTCCTTGGGCATTATACCTGCGAAGATCATTATTTTTCTTCTCTTTTATTCTGGAAATTTTTTGTGACAAGTAATGTGGATTTGACTCTAAAAATTCTTTTTTACTTTTTATCCCCGTCTCCGATATGAGAACAGCGGATTTAACCCCAATAGAATCAATAGCAACCAACTCAATAATATCAGAATCGAAAATAGGAGTGCTTAGTTCAATCCCCTTTTTTAACGAATTTAATACTTTTCCATACCTCCAATTTCTTCCCAATGCTACCGTAGCTGCAATTATCCTCCTTGCTTGTTCCCGAAGTAAATACATATCGCCTCCGACCTTCCCAAGATATTTAATTTTTTTATGGGGATCGAATTTATATCTCTGTTGGATATATGAATCAAATGTCAAAGCAAACCCCTTTTTTACTTGCGACATCCGTTTTAAATACTTGCTATCTGATTTAGAATATAGAATATCGTGCAATATATTGGAATTTAGGAAGAACATCGCATTATTAAGGGCGTCTTTATCGAAATCTTCATTAATTCGGATATTTTGGATGTATTCATCACAGCTCATAAATAATGAAAATAGGTTTGCTGGTGATATATTTGCCTGATAGGAGTTTAGTTTTTGTTTAATCATCTGGATGAAAAGAACAGTTCTGGGATGAATGGCAAACCGAGCAACCACTACACCGGTATGTCTGAGTATTATATTTCCCTTTAGATCTAAAGTAAAAAAATGGTGGTTTTTTAGCCAGTTAAATTCCTTTTGAAAAATACTAAGATCCGGGCTTTCAACAAAAATTCTCCTGTATATATTTTCTAAGATTTCTAAATTGTTTATTCCCGCAGAAATCCATGTGAGTAAGATATATTTGAGTTTGTTCGGAATTTGCGACTCGACTTCTATTGGTTTTTGGATCATTTGTAGGATTTTCGGGTATTTATCAAATTCCACAAACACAATAGCTTTCCCATAAGGGATTTTCTTACAATCTTGGATTTCAAATAATTTATTTTTTACTCCAACTCTACCCGCGCGTCCCATCATTTGAATTAGTTCCGATGCGGTAATCATTTC
>JAUWMK010000248.1 GCA_030613185.1 Promethearchaeum sp. | reverse complement strand
AGCTATCTTAGCATTAGAAGAGATAGAGAAACGCCCACGTAAATCAGCATTTTATGGATGGGAAATCCCTGATATGAAATTTAAAACTATTGGTTTTGAGTGCGAGGATTGTCCAAATATATGTGAAATTGTTGAAATTCGAAAAAATGGAGATCTATTAGCTCGATGGGGTTCAAAATGCGGTAAATGGGACGATTTATCTATTGTCCACGAAGAAAAACCCAGACAATTGGAAGAATTTATTATGGGTTCAGATTAATACCTCAAAATTTTAGTCAGAAGTAAAAGAGAAAAGCAAAAAATTTTGTTTTACCCTTCACTGATTTTTTTTGAGAATTAATGACTACAAACCATCAATCAGATTTAAAATCTGAAATAAAATCAATTCAAAAAAAATATAAAATTATCGGGCGAGAAAAAGAGCTTCAACTCTTGCTCATCGCATTAAAAGCAAAAAAACATATTATCCTTGAAGGTAGTGTTGGAACAGGTAAAACTTATCTGGCGCGTGCGCTTTCTCATTATTCAAATGCAGATTTTTATCGTGTTGATGGTTCTGAGGATGTTTTAAGCCATGTATTAGTTGGTTATTTCGATCCACCTGCAGTTATCAATAAAGGATATGTTGAAGAATCATTTATTTACGGGCCATTATCTTTAGCCATGCAAAATGGTGGATGTTTATTCATTAATGAATTAAATCGCATTCCTGAAGGCACACAAAATGTTTTACTGTCTGCTTTAGACGAACATGAATTAATCATACCAAAATTAAAAACAATATCAGCAAATGGAAAAAATGGTTTTATCACAATAGCGACTCAAAACCCTTCAGCTCATGTTGGTGTTTCCGCTTTGGGGGAAGCATTAAAAGATAGGTTTGTCTGGGTTAAAATTGATTATCAATACGAGCATGAAGAAATTGAAATAGTAAAATTAAATATAAAAAAGGATTTGACGCACAGCAACTTAATTGCAACCATTGCTGTAAGAATTATTGGTTTAACTCGAACACATCCAGATTTTAGAAGAGGTTCATCAATTAGAGGTGCAATAGATCTTGCACAATTAGCGCAGGCCTATGAAAAACAACCAAATGCAAGATTTTGGCAAGAAACAGCAATAATGGCGCTTCATTCAAAAGTAGAATTGACAGACGGAACCGACAGAAATATTAGAGAGATTATTATTGAAATTGTTAATGAAGTATTAGAAAATTTTCAATAACGGTGGAGAATGCCAAAAGCTTAGGATCCGATGAAGCCAAGAGTGAAAGATTGAGATTTTCAAATCTAACAGCAACAGATCTTCTTAAATATGAGATTATGCGTAAGAGAGTTAAGAAAAATAAATATTCTAAGTTAGCCAAGGATGTCGGATTTCAAGATATTAAGAATATGACTGGTCTTTCAATCAGAGAAGGCAATATTGAAGCCTTAATGGGAATGGCACAATCAAATATATATGCTGTAACTGCAGAACTCCAAAAATCTGAATATAATCAACTTTTTTCTCAAAAATTTAAAAATAAACAAGATTCTTTCATCCCTTTCTTGTATTTTATGGTTAGGCCTCATGCACCTCGATCTTTTAAAATTATGCTTCAGAAACTGACCCGATCAATTATTCTAAGACATTCTCTTAATATTTCAGGGAGAGGATCACATGGAAAGGCCCGCCATCGTATAAAATATTACCCCGGGATCCCAGAATTTGATCTAAACCAAACTCTATTTAACTATCTCCAAAATGGAAACAAATTTCTTGGATATAATGATATAATTGGAATTAAGAGAAGGCAACGAAAAAGGTCCGTTGTATTAATGCTGGACACCTCAGGTTCAATGTTTGGAAAACTGCTACTGAATGCAGCACTAACAACATCTGTTCTAACTTATGCAATGTCTAAAGATTTCACATCTATTATTCTATTTAACTCAAAAGCCTTAGTTCTTAAAGAAATTAAAACCCAGAATAACGTCACGCGCTTAATCGATCAAATTTTGGAAACAGAAGCTGTTGGTTTTACAAATGTTTCAGCAGGTTTAAAGAAAGGCTTAAAAGAATTAAATAAAATTGAAAATATTAGAAAAAAAGTGGGAATTCTTATAACTGACGGTGATTACAACAGGGGCAAGAACCCAACTTTAATTGCTTCCAAATTCCCAAAACTTCACGTAATCAATATACCTCCAGAATCTCAAAATGAAAAATCTAGAGATAATTTAACTCGTGGGCAGCTGGTATGTAAAAAAATTGCCCGAGCTGGTCGAGGTTATTATATTCCAGTAAAAAACTTTTCAGAAATTCCACGAACTTTGATGAAATTAATTTCAAAGATTTAGCGGATCTAATTCTTCCCATTTAGCGATTATTTTCACTAACCCAAAGATCACAAGCGCTACAATGACGAATGTTAAAAGCGTTCCAAAGAAATGTCCGAGCCGGAATGGTCCAAGCATCCATTCTTCCCACCCCGATCCCTCAGGGAGTGCAAATTCGATAATTGGCATTATCAGATCATCAACTATCGCTTGTATTACATTTCCAACATAAATTCCCATAATAAACGCAACTGCCATTCCGAAAACCTTATACTTTCTTAGAAAAGCGTTGAAATCCTCTCGAAAATTCTTTGGTTTTGGTGGTGGTGGTTTTGGGGTCAACAATTCTTTAATTTTTACTAATTCTTCAATTATTTTTTCTTCATTCGACAAAATTTTCACCTTACCGATTAAAATTGATCCTTGGTAAATTTAAATATTATTTTTTTTTATTTTCCTTAAACCTATAATAACCACAAAAACAAAATAAAATACAATTAAATTTGACTTGAGAAAAATGGCTATAAACTCGAATAATAAAAAAATTAAAGCAAAATCATTATTTAACCCGCGTCCTCTCAATAATGAAGATAAAAAAAATGCAAGGATTGCCCTTACTTTCTGTATTGTCGGAATTTTGGCATTTCTTATTCAACTTCTATATTTTATAGTGCGATATAAAGGAATTGATGATTGGCTGGTTGTTTTAATTTTTTGGATCGTTTTTATAATGCCTGGATATATTGCCGATGCTATGATGGTCATTGTTGGGGGCGGGGCACCATTAGATGGTGGAAAAAATGCTAAAGATGGAAGAAGATTATTCGGATCTGGAAAGACAAAAAGAGGCTTTTTCTTAGGCCCATTTTTTGGTGCTGTTATAGCATTAATCATTCACGGGATTTTATTTTGGCAGTGGGAAAGTATCACTATTTTAACAATTGGCTTTACAGAAAACCCAGATATATATTATCATTTCTATGAGAATAACCCCAATAATTTGATCAAAGATTTGTCAATATTTTTACTGGGAAATTCTTCTGGTGATACAACATTTTTCGGATTTCTAAAATTAATTCCACGAGTGTTATTATGTTCCTATGGCGCTGCTTTCGGTGATCTTTTTGGATCTTGGGCTAAAAGAAGAAAGAATATTGCATCGGGACAACCATTTTGGATAGTAGATCAGATAGATTTTTTGGGTGGATGTATGCTATTTGCAGGATGGTTTGTGTTTATTCCACCCGCGATTTATACAATCCATGTTTTAATAATGCTTCTTATTATCACACCAAGTCTTGCTGTAATTGCAAATTCAGTTTCATACCTTGTTGGACGTAAATCAGTCCCATGGTAAATCTTTTTCTTAATTCTCATATTATATAGCTAAAAACACTTTAAGGAACATTTGCATTTTATATTCATAATATTTAGGATTTTTATTTGGTGAAAAAATTATGTCTGATGATGGTTTAAGAAAAGAAATTGAAGAACACGATAAAAACAAAATGGCTAAAGTCTCTGACTCTGATAAAGCGGCACATGATGCTGAAAAGAAAAAACGAGCAGAAGAATTGGAAAAATTAAAGGAAAAATTAAAAGCAGAAGGAAAATGGGAAGAATAATTTACCCAATCTACTAAAATCTTCTCATCTATTAATAACTCATAGTAAAGATTTCTTTTTTTTGTTTTTTTTTTACTTTTGCTGATTCTAATATGCAGTAAATATCATTTTCTCTTCATTAGTGGGAGAAATATATGACCCGCCTTCTTTATCCCTTAAAATTAATTTGAATGCCATTTGTTTTGAATAAGCTTCATTAAAACTTTTTAAACTCTCATTAGCATTTTGCCATTCTATTGTATCTGTTGGAGTGGTCCTTAAGAAAAACTCCAGTTGGGTTTTCATTTTTAGGAGTATCCCTTCTACATTCGTGAAATCAAAAGTTGCAGCAGGCCCTCTTTCAATTGTCATTCCAATTTCAGGAATTTCCAAATCTCCACGCGCCCCTCGAAATATCTTGTGAGTAAAATCACCATCATCAACGGTTAAAACATATTCTCCTGGTTTAAATGCATTAAACATACTAACCATATCAGATTTTTTGTAATTGCATTTATTGCATTCTAAAAGGATAATTAAAACATCATCACCGTCTGGAAGGGAGTAGATGGTTCGGGTCATTTTTAATCCCTTTTCATTACAAACTGGGCATAAAATTTCTTTTGTAATCGCTGGAAGTTCATAAGTTCCGTTTTTTTTCGATAGTGATGCCTTCTCTGGGATTCCTTTTTTGACCATCACTAGATTTGAATATTTCACTTCTGAAAATTTTAATCTTTTCAAAAATAATATCAGATTTTTTTTGCTATACAAAATTATGAATAACCATCGAGGAATTAATAATGACTGATGAAAAAACCATTTATGAAGTTACAATGCATGGACGCGGGGGACAAGGTGCAATCACGGCAGCACTTTTACTTTGTGAAATTGCATATGCAGACGGTTATAAGGACGTTCTATCTATTCCGAAAATTGGGGCGGAAAGGCGTGGTGCACCGATTAAAGCGTTTAGTAAATTATCACCGGAAAATGCGATAAAAAACTACAGTGCAACAGAAGATGCCGATATAACCATTATTTTTGATCCTACATTACTCCCATTACCAGGAGTAGCAGACGGAATAAAACACGGAACAGTTCTGATAAACACAAACTCAGACATAGATTTAAATATTTTTCCAAAGGAATGTAAAATATATACAGTCCCAGTAACAGACATAGCTCTTGAATTGAATTTAATGGCTTCTGGATATCCAATATTAAATGTTCCACTTCTTGGAGCACTTACAAAAGTAAAATATAAGGATGAAGCTGGTGAAAGAACTTTAGATTTGAATTTAGAAACAATAAAAAAAATTGCGGAAAAGAAATTTGGATCTAAAGGTATTCTAAATTATGAAGCAGCAGTCAAAGCTGCAGAACAAGTAAAGGAGTTGCGATAAAATGACTGAAGAAAAGAAAAACTGGGAATCACTAAGATTGAATCGTGACGAACGCCCTGAAGTACAAAATTGGACAAGTTATTGGGATCTTCCTTATGGTCCTGTTTCACTTCCAATAAAAGGAAGTGCAGGGAAAACAGGGGATTGGAGAACATTTAGACCGGTAGTAGATAATGAAAAATGTATTAAATGTTATTTCTGTTATATGTATTGCCCAGAAGGTACAATTTCTGTAAATGAGGAAACAGGTTTTGTTAAAATTGATTATGATTATTGCAAAGGATGTGGAGTTTGTGCAAAAAATTGCCCAAAAGAATGTATTGCTATGGAAAAGGAGAATAAATAGGTGAAAAAAATGGTAAAACCAAAGTTTATGGAAGGCCCATTAAAAGGGAATTTTGCTTCGGCTTATGCAGCGATGGATGCAGACGTTGATGTTATAACTGCATATCCTATCACACCACAAACAACTGTTGTTGAAAAACTAAGTGAATTAGTTGGAGAGGAAGAATTTATAAACCGGCAAAACGTTGAATATGTCCGTATGGAGTCAGAACACAGCGTAGGTGCAGGTTTAGTTGGTGCCAGTTATGCAGGAGCAAGAACATTTACCGCAACTGCAGGACAAGGTCTATTGTATATGACCGAGATGGTACACTGGATGACGGGAGCAAGATTACCACCAGTAGTAGCTATTCAAACCCGCGGGATTACAGGTCCTGGCTGGAATATTTGGGCAGATTATGGAGATATTTTAAGTTTACGAGATAGTGGAATTATGATTCAATTCATCGCTTCTCATCAAGAAATATATGATTCAATCATTCAAGGATTCAACATCACTGAACACCCAGATGTAATGCTACCTCTTTTTCCAGCGTATGGAGGGTTTGTTTTAAGTCATACAGCAAAACCAGTTAAGAGAATCCCATGGGAAGAAGCACAAAAATTTGTTCGCCCAAAAACACAAGAATGGCCTCATGTTTGGGTTGATGGAGAACGCCCAATAATGAGTAATGCTCTTATTATGCCTCAGAGCTTCTATACAGAATTTAGGATTAAAATTCATGAAGCCCAAATGAAAGCATTACCAATAATTAAGGATACAATGGCGGAATTTGAGAAATCATTCGGAAGAGGTTATGGTAATGGTTTAGTTGTGCCATATAAATGCGATGATGCAGAAGTTCTTTTAATTGGGTATGGCGGAAATGCTCTTCAAGCGGAAGACGCAGTTGATAAAGCGCGTGAGCAAGGTTATAAAGCAGGAGCATTAAGACTAAGAACCTATCGGCCATTTCCGAAAGAAGATCTTTTATATTATATCAAAAAGATTCCTTATGTCGCCGTTATGGAACGTGCTCTGGCTTTTGGAAGCCCTACGGGCGGAGCAATAAGTACTGATATCATGGCAATTTGTCAACGAGATCCTAAGGCAAGAAATGCAAATATTGTACCATTCATTGGAGGTTTAGGAGGTCGAGATGTTTTCTTAGATGAGCAAATCGATCAAATCAAAATTTTATATGAATTGAAAGAAAAGGGCGAAGTTCCGGACAGAAAATACAAAATGTGGGATACTTTTTGGACTGGTTTAATAACCGGTGATAAAAAAGTAGAAGTAGAAAATCAAGAGTATTTTGGAGATATCTAAAGAGTTGATGAAAAATGGCAAAAACAAAAATTAAAGATATAATAGCAAACCCAGATTCCCGACGAGAATATTTTCTTCCTGGAAACAGTACTTGCCAAGGTTGTGGTTTGGATATGGCATTTA
>JAUWMK010000114.1 GCA_030613185.1 Promethearchaeum sp. | reverse complement strand
GAAATGCCTGGTTTGTTTTTTTCGATTTTAATCCCATTTATTTTAATAGCGATTTATATAATAACAGTAATTTGGACAGCAATAATAACAAAAATTCACATTGGATTATTAAATTTAAGGCACAAGCCGATCGAAGGTGTTTTTTACAGAAGTGAGAAAGATAAAGATTATGTATATTGGAATCGGCGTAATTTGAGCCGAATATTTCTAAATTGGTTATTATTTTCGGTTCCATTTACATTTTTAAAGAAAGCATTTGCTTACAGATTTTTTGGAGTTCCAATCGGGAAAAATACTGATATGAATCATTGTTGGGTGAGCCCAGAATTTATTGAAATCGGGGATAACGTTAAGATTGGTCAAGCAGCGGGTGTTTATTCTTTTCAATTTGAAGGAGACAAACTACTAGTTGCAAAAGTAATCATAAAAGATGATGTGCTAATCGGGCCACAAGCAGTTATTTATCCGGGAAGTATCATCAATGAAGGAGTTACTCTTGATGGAGGTTGTTTTTCCGATCCATTTACAGAGTATGAAGCATATGGCGTATATCATGGAACACCTGCGAAATTAATAAATTTCAAAAATTCTAACGATTCAAACAAAAGTTAAAATTTTGAGCCTTGATTCATTAACCATATTAAATTTGCTATGAGATTTGGCCTAATTTTTCAATAATAGAATAAAATTAAATCATTGTAAAAAAATCATAACAGACTCAAAAAAAACCACTAATAGAATATTAGACCAGGATTACAAACTCTTTAGTCCTAGTGTAATTATACTGTTAAACCATTTTGCTTGGTCGAAAGTATCAGAAAAACAAAGAAATTTACCAAAAAAGAGCTAAATACCATCAAAAAATTTTTACATCCAATAAAAATGCAACACTTTCCGTTCCCTATTATTATGATGATGATGGAATTGTTAGTAGATATTTATCTTCTAAAGTTTTTAAAAGAAGAGCAGGAGATTACCGAATCTTGTATTAAATAAGTATGAGAATAAAAATTATTGATATTGTTAAGATTGGGCATCGAAAAAATATTTATAATTGATAATCTCAATTGAGCGAGTGTTTGGACAGGAAAAGGAACATATGGTGCCCTAGCTTTGAATCAGTCATGAGTAGTGGTTTGTTCATACTTTAAAACGATTAAATAAGTAAAATTAGTTGGAATTGATTAAAGTCTAAGACTAAGAAGAATAACTTAAATATTTATATTCTTTTTAATTATATATTAGAAAAAATTGAAATTTGTATTAATGGAGAAATTCGAAAGTGCCATTCACCTACTTACATTTTGGCGTTGCTTTACCTTTTATTTTATGGGATTGGAAAAAAAAGAGAATTGATGCTATATCTGCTTTACTTGGAACTGTAATTGTGGATATCCGTGCGATATATCTCTATTTATTTAAATCTTCACCATATCATGGTTTTCTTCATAGTTTTTTTTCCGCAATAATTTTAGGAATCCTCGTAGGGATTTTCGTTCATTTGACTCGTAATCAATGGAATGTTCTTTTAAAGCTAGTAAAATGGGAACAAAATACTTCTTTCATGTCTAAAATCTTTGTAGCATGTATTTTCACAATATCTCATATTCTCTTGGATGGCGCACTGTACGGAGAAGGAACCATGGACCCAATGGAACCATTATGGCCATTTGCATCAGGAAATTTCCTCTTTCTATGGTTGAAATCCTCTACTGTCTTTGCGATCTGTCATTATGGCTTTTTTATTGGATTTGTGCTATATACAGGTTATTTAATCTGGTATTTTAATCCAAAAACTAAGTTAAACACAGAAAAATCTCTCCAAAATGATCCTTAAGGAAAATAAATATTGGCTTTCTCATTTATCGTTATTTGAAAATTTCTTTTCCGATTTAATAGAAATATGCTTTCTCCAGTAAATCGAAAAAATAATGAATGCTAAAGCTCCCATTCCTGTTGTTCCAATTGATATTATTTTCAATGACAATGGAATTTCTTGCTTTAATGACATAAATCCTTTAACTCTTGTGTTGGATACAATTTTCATATAAATAACTCTATCTGGGACAATGGTGGTTGTCAAAGAAGTTCCATTATAAATTTTTGTATATGGTCCAAGATATTCTTCAGTATTACTGACATAAATTTCAACTGGACCATCAGTCTCGATAGAGATATTCAATTGATAAACTACATCAAACCTAAATAATGATGTAAAATTATTGTAATGATCAAGTTCAAAGCTTTCTCCTCCTCCATAAGGGGGAATATAGGTTGGAAAAGTATTATATGTATAATCTATCGAAAACCCTCCAATAAGTATTATACATAATGATAATCCACATAAAACCTTCAATTGAGTTAATTTATTCATCTTATAATATGAATAAAAATAGTATAATAAATTTTTCAGTCTTATAATTAATGTAAAATTTGATCCTATTAATCTAGTTTTTTTTCCCTATGTTTGAGAACCATTATGAACTATCAAATGTCTATTATCTATTCTCTATCCCGAATATATAAGCATCTATCCATTTATCAAAGATAAACGGATCGTTGACTAGATTAAAGAACAAATTATTTCATATTTGTGGGTTTAATAGAATATTAGACTAGGATCACAAACTCTTTAGTCCTAGTGTACTTATACTGTTAAACCATTTTGCTTGGTCGAAAGTATCAGAAAAACAAAGAAATTTACCAAAAAAGAGCTAAATACCATCAAAAAAATTTTACATTAGTTCAAAAAAAATTAACAAAGGAATATGTATGGTGTAGAATTATTTTTTTACTAAGTTTTAATCTCTCAATAATATAGTCGAATAGCTTTTAATGAATGATTCGCTATTTAACGCAATGTTGGAAAAGCTGCGAGAAAAATGGAATGAAGTGGATAAACCAAAGAAAGAGAAGATATTCGAGCCAATGGTTATTTGGCAAGTAATTGTCTTTTTCTTGTTAAGTTTTGGCTTAGGATGGCTTCTATTATATGGATTAATAAAGTGGGAAAGTGTTATGCCACGAGAACCTGATGGAAAATATTCTTTTATTGCATGGTCACAGTCTTATTTTCTATACATGTTTATGATAGTTGTTCCCTTGATTATCGCAAACAAGATATACAATCTTAAGAAAAAACACAACCCAGCAAATGGATTTGCTTCGATCTTCGGGTTTATGCTATCGGGACTCACTTACATGTTCATAGATGTGTGGTTTGGTGGTTATATGGCTTATGCAGTTTCTTTAGCGTTATTAGGAAATATAATGAACCAAGGGGATTTTACATTAAAATTCGGGCATCAAATATTTTATTTTATTGTGGGCATCTATGCTGTGGCAATTAATACGGTTTATATGTATTTAAGCCTTGATGTTTGGGTTTTTCTGCAATTTATTCACCTGCATCTATTTACTACCTTAATTGCATCGATGAAAATTAGGCAATGGGGTTATATGTATATGATTGGCTGGGCGTTTGGTACCATAGTGATTATAATCCTTGGAGCAGTTGGAGTATTAAGTGAAACAATAATGCTCTTGGGTATATATAGTTTGGTTGTTCCACCACTACTCGCATTAACAATTTTGACTTACTTCTTTAAGATTCAAAGAAAGGTTAAGGGAAAGTATATTGGAATGGATAAATAGGTTTTTTTAGTTATTTTGAAATTTTTAACCAAGATTTAAAATAGATAGGAAAAAAATTAGAAAGAAAAAGTTATTTCACAACCAATTAGGTTGAAAACATGAATAATTCCACAAGAATTTATTTAACATCTCCTGTATTTCACGAAATCGCCAATCACGATAAGGTTTCACAAGGCAAAAAGGAACAGATAGAAAAATTATGGCGAGAATTGCATGAGGTTGCTGAAGTAATTACTGAAACCAACCGATTTCCCTCGGAACAAAGAATTTATGATGTTGTAAAGCAAAATAACATTAATTTTATTGGTTGTCATATCAGTCATCCAATCACCAAATCGATTTTAGAGATTCCTTCGGTAAAGGCCGTTTGCACTTCGAGTATGGGATTTAATCACATTTTTCCTCATCCTGACATCTTAATTACACATACTCCGTCGATTATGGATAAAACTGTTGCAGAATTAACAATCGGAATAATTTTGGCGAATTTAAGGAATATCGTTGGGTTACATAACTATTTATGGGATGAGAAATGGGATCCTTATTTAAAGTGGGATCTGGATGAGAATCTAAATAAATCTCTTGATAGTTTAACGTTGGGGATAGTTGGTTTGGGGGAAATAGGTCGCGAAGTAGTACGGCGGTTGTACCCTTGGGGCATTAAAGTAATATATTATGATATAAATCGAAATCAGGATTTTGAAGTAAAATTCCCAAATTTAACCTTTATCGAAAAGATGGAAGATATTTTTGAGAGATCAGATATTGTATCTCTGCACATTCCCTTAAATAAATCGACAAATGGCATTATTAATGAATCATTGCTAAAGAAAATGAAGAAAAATTCCCTTTTAGTTAATACTGCAAGGGGTGGGATTTTAAATTTTCCAGATTTAGTCAGATTGCTCAAGTCAAAGGATATATCAATCAATTTGGCTTTTGATGTTTTTGAACCCGAACCAATTCCAACGGAAACTCTAAATGATTTCAAAAAAATTTTAATAGATAGACCGGAATTGCGTTTTGTTTTTATCCCTCATAGTGGAAGTTCGGATGCTGATACACGCGCTAAAATGGCCATTGTTCTTCTAACAAATTTAATACTATTGTGTAAATCTGAAAAATCTGCTGATATTAAGAATTTACAATTGATACCGTCTCAAAGGATGTTTAAGAATCTAAATAATTCTGTTTTAGAAGAATTAAAGACCTATAGGATTTGGAATTGGTGGGGATCTCGTTGATTTTTGTTTTTATCTTTGTTGTCATTTTTATTACTTATCAGAACCACCGCTTAGAATAGCTTTTGCCACAAAAAGAAATGCTAAGGCTAGAAATATGTGAATTGTAGCTACTATAGTACTATTGCCTAATATGTTCCCAAGGACCGATACAGTCGGTGCTCCAAGTCCAATCAACTGTGCTGTCCATATTGTCTTAATTTTCTTCCTAACCTCTTTATTTTCAGGATTGATTTTTTTTAATACTTGTGAAATCCTAACAAGACTATAGATTAATAAAATATATTGCCAAATTCCCATAGAAATGAGAGCTACGTAATTTTTAGTTGTTTCTACCGGATCTAATGAACTTACACTTATAGGCATTAATATAGAAAGGATAGCAATAAGTGTGGATCCAATCAAAATTATTTTTGAGGTTTTCAATTTTAACCAAGATGTGCTAAAAATGAATATTTGCATAGAAATGACAAAAAATGCGGTTCCGAAACTAAGTAGCACTAATGAAAAATAAACCAATATTAGTACAATAATTTCTGAAATTCCGAACTCATAAATCATCATCACTAAGGAATAAGTTCCATATAGAACGAAACTCACTGCAAAATACTGATTTCCTTTATATGAAGAGTCTCTTCTTAAAATTATGAATGCAATTGTATACGCTGTTAAGAAACCAATTATTTCTCCTATTACTGCAAGTTCATTAACCATGATCTATAATATCGTAAGATGAAGTATAAAAATATTACTTCAACAAAAATTTCTATAAAATTAAATAATACGAATTCAATTTATGAATTATAATGTCTAAGATCCGAGCCTTCTTTGCTCTAGAGTTAAATAACCAACAAATTTTGGATGAAATTGAAAAATATCAGGAGAAATTACAAAAATCAATCGGACCTTTGAAACTAGTTAATAGATCTCTTATTCATATAACACTCAAGTTTTTAGGAAATATTGATATTAAAACCGCAAAAAATTTATATAATTTCGTGGAATCTGAAATAAATAACCCGTATTTTTATCAAAATGATGAGAAAATAGGAAATTTAAAAGGAGTGGGTGATTTTAATAAGCGAGTTTTTTTCATTCGAATTCAAGGAGTAAAAGAATTTTTACAAGAAATTTATGAAAAAATTAATCAAAAAACAAAAGAATTTCCCGAAATTAAACAAGAATCAAAGCCATACTCTCCTCATTTAACGATAGCAAGAAGTAAAAGAAATTCTCGCTACCGATCTCAACAAAACCATGGTAATAATTCTGGACAATTACCATATACTCAATTAAAATCTCAATATAAAGAATTTGAGTTTGGAAAATGGAAAATTGAAAAAGTAATTCTAAAAAAGTCAGTCCTTACTCCTACAGGACCGATTTATTCTAATATGGAATTTTAATCTTAAGCATTCAATTGTTTAGTCTTCTCTTCGTCATCTAACAATATGCCCTTGAGAATCTCGTATATCTCGTTGTATGATTGCTCAAAGAAGTTGAATTGGTCTATAATCACTTCCTCATTATGTTCTTCAAGTATTAGCAGAACGAAGAATAATAAACCTTCAATGTCAAAAGACTGTATTACGCCTGATACTTTCGTTGCCCAATCAAGTCTATCAGAAAATTCGTAAGAATTCATATTACCATCCAAGATTCTTCTCTGAACAATTTCATACAGTGTTAGAATTTTCTTTTTCATGTTTAATGTCAGATTTTCAAGGAAATAACTACCAATTTCGATTCCATTTTGCTCAAATACTAATAAAGCCATAACATTTTCCATTTTATCTACAATATCTAATAAAAATTTCTGAACTGCTTCATTTTGGGTATATAACATTGAAACTCCGCGGCTGAAAGCCTGGATAATTGTATGGATCTCGAATATATTGCTTTTGTAAAAACCCATTTTGAATTTATCTAACCAAGGGCGGATACGATGCTTAACTATTCCAATATTTTTTAGAATTGTCGGATCTTCTCCAATTTTTGGGTCACATTTATGTAACATAACTACAATCGGTGCATTTATCTTATTCTCATCGAAAAATTCAAGAATCTCGTCAAGATAAGCAATTGCACTATCAAATCTAAGACTGTCTTGAATATCAATGACATATATCAATAAATCAATCCCGCTAAGATATCGAACTTTATGCTTCAAATACTCGTCCATATAATGTTTTTGTCCCCCAAAATCATGGAGATATATCATATGGTCCATAAAAGTCACGGAGGATCGCTCAATCTTTTTTGTTGGTTTTAAACCTTTTACAGCTTCGGGGACATCGAATTTTTTTCTCATTGCAGTAAGGATAGATGTTTTACCGGCATTATCCAGCCCTAGTAGTGCTACTTTCTTATCTGAAACCATTTTTTTTACTCAACCTTGATATATATTATTTCTATGAAAATCTTCGCATTTTTTTTGAAAATTAATCTATTACTAATTATTTTTATAATGCTACATAAATTATTTTGCTTATGAACGTAAAAATATTTCACAAATCATTTTCTGACAATCTTATTGAACAAATTAAACGAAAGAAATCCATAATTTGTGTCGGATTAGATCCACGAATTGGAGGTTCTGGTTCTAAAATTCCCCAGAATATTATGGAACGCGCAGAAAACAATTATAATGATGCAATATGGGAATTTAATAAGGAAATAATAGATCACACTTATGAAATAACGCCAGTGTTTAAACCAAACATTGCATTTTACGAGCGATATAGCGCACTGGACGCTTTAAAGAAAACAATTGACTATATACATGAAAAAAATTCTCTTGTTTTGCTTGATGCGAAACGAAATGATATTGGATCTACAGCAGAAGCCTATGCTTCAGCTATTTTTGATAATTTTAAAGCTGATGCGGTAACCGTTAATGGTTATCTTGGTTCCGATGGTATTGCCCCATTTCTGCGATATGTTCCTGAAGGAAAAGGCGTGATTGTTTTAATTAAAACTTCAAATAAATCCAGTGGGGAATTTCAAGATTTGTTCTCCATATCAATTCCTGATATTCCTCTGAGTGGGATAGAAACTACAATAGAAAAAGGATTGTTGGTCAGAAATTATATCCAGATGGCCAGATTGATTAAAGAATGGGGTGAAAATCCAAAATTTGTAGGGGAAGGCAATTCTTATGGGAAATTTGGATATTCAGACATTGGAGGAGTTGTGGGTGCGACCTTTCCAGAGCAAATGCAATTAGTCAGAAAAGAAATACCCCGAAATTTCATATTAATCCCCGGTTATGGATCTCAAGGTGGTTCTGCTAAAGATATCGTTAATGGTGTTAATGATGATGGATTTGGCGCAATAGTTAATGCTTCTCGATCAATTAATTTTGCATATCAGAAATCACCTTACAAAGATGAATTTGACGAAACTGAATTCGGGGCTGCAGCGGGAAAAGCAGCCAAAGATATGCAAGAAGCTATCAATCAAGAATTAGAGAAATCGGGAAAAATTGCGTATTGATTAATTTAGGAATTTTTCTTCTAAAAATCGAGCAACTCCATTATCTTGATTACTTTGAATTGTTTTAGTTGAGATTTTTTTTAATGAATCAACTGCATTCTCAACAGCATATTTTTCATCGGCAAATTCAAACATGGAAATATCATTATCGGCATCCCCAAAACAGATTAGCTTATCAATATGTAATAATTCTTTAAGATATATCAGAGCATTTTTCTTATTTGCCGAAGGATGAGTAAGTTCAAGGCGGAAAAATCCAGGAGTATAAATATCCTCTGAAAAATGAATCCCTACTTCTTTATTATTCATAAATTCGTTTGCAATGGGAAAAATTTCAGATTTTGAACCAAGAACATTGATCTCATGAATTTTTATATCTGCCCATGGAAGAGATTTGACTTTCTGGAATCGAGGATCGTTTCTAGAGATTCGATCTTCTACATAATTTCTTTCTGCAAGATTGGATACTTGTGTATAATAGACTTTATTTTCATTTTTCAAATTTACACCATATAAAAACGGATTTAAATGATGTTTGTGAAAGGTTTCTATAAAGTTGGATATTAGATTATTTGGAATGAATAAATGTTTCAAGTATTTCTCTTTACTAAGATCATAAATCGAAACTCCGTTATGTAAGATTATTGGTAAATTAATGTTTAAAGGTTGAATAAGGGGTCTTGCTGATTCTAAAGCGCGAGCCGTGGCAATAGAAAATAAAAATCCTTTATCAATTAAGCGATTGATTACTGAAATAGTATAAGGACTCAACTCTCCAAGAGAATTAAACAATGTTCCATCTAGATCTGAAATAATAAGAGTTGAATTATTCATAATTCTAAAAACTGTAGGTAGAAAAAAAAATTATTTAAATTTTAGATTTTAATTTAATGAAGCCGTCCAATATTGGCTTCTTCCAATCTTTTAAGTGCGATTAACATGATTGGTATTTTTTCTCTTTAATTTACTTAAACATTTATATATTTTAATAAATATATATTTTAATAAATAATGAGCCCAAAACGTTATGATGCAACCCTCGTGAAAGGTATCTCGAAATATCAAGAGTTGGCATTCCATTTCATGCCTAATAGGACTAATTCCAACTTTCTCCATAACATGAAGTTAGATTTGGAAGAAACTAACATCTTTCTCGATAAAGTAAATAAGGATCGAGACGATCAGTCAAAAATAACGCTATTCGAAATAATTCTTGCTTCTTTAGTCCGTACAGTTGTGATTCGCGATCGGAGTAATCGGTTTGTTGCCGGTCGCCGCTTGTGGCAAAGAAACGAAATCACCATTTCTTTCGTAGTTAAAAGGGAAAAAACTATTGAAGGAGATGAAGTTAATGCCAAGACTTGCTTCAGCCCATATGACACCCTCGAAACGATCTCCAATAAAATGAAAAAATACATTAATAAAGCCCGTCACGGAGAAAACCCGAACGATAAGGATGTTCAAACGTTTGGGAAACTCCCCCGATTCATCTTGAGTATGATTGCGGGAATATTACGAAAAACCGAAAATTGGAATATGCCCATTAAACGGATTACTAAAACTCTTCCCTTCTATTCTACCGTATTTCTGGCACATTTGGGCAGTTTAAACATGGATGGAGGTTTTCACCACCTGTTCGAGATGGGTACGACTGGGTTTTTCATCACACTCAGCAAAGTCCGCAAAGATTATGTCATAAACCAAGAAACCGGAGAGATGAGTATAAAACCAGTTATAGATATGTCGATTAATATCGATGAGCGTATTGCAGACGGAATATACTGGGGTGCAACTCTCGATCACATACGCGATTTTGTGGAACATCCCGCACAGATGATGGAGCCTATTGCTGTCACCGATGAAATGTTGGAAAAACTGGCATTAAAAGACTACCCTCCGTCTTCCAAAAAGAAGAAACGTGGAAAAAAAATAACCGCAAAATCTTAAAAATAACAAGTTGAAAAAAAAAATTATTTAAACTTCAGATTTCAGTTTGATGAAGCAGTCCAATATTGGCTTCTTCCAATTTTTTGAGTGCGAATAACATGATTTGCTTCTTCTAATTGGCTCATAACTCGCCAAATTTCGGAATTAGTCAGTTTGAAATACCTTCGTAATTCGGGAGTGCTTTTTTCTTGTTTTTGCAGTAAATTTACAACAATTCTTTTTATTTCATTATCATCTTGGGATTCTTGAATAGGTTGGTTTTCTAATTGGAGTTCTTCTTGTTCATCCATTTGCACAATTAATCCGTCTGCTATTTGGCTTAACCTATCAATTTTCATTCCAATATTCTCAGGACGCATGAACAGGCAACATAATTCCAAGCCACGAGAAAATGCTACAACATAGAAATCATGATATAATATCGCCAATGGTTGAAGAGTTTCATCTCCTCCTCTGAAACTTAAGTAAAAATTCATTAGAAAACTTTCCATGTCAAATCTAAAATTTAATTTTTGGAACTCAGTGTAAAATTTTAGGTAAGGTCCTTCAACTAAGTCAAATCCAATCATTCCTGCTGATAATATTCCATTTTCATTAAAATCCATTTTTATTTTCCTTGCTCCGTTAATATTTTTATTTTTTTTTGGGTGTATCTCATTAAAGTCGAAATCAATTCAATCATAAGGCTCCGATTTTTAGGATTAATAGCAACCATCGGATATGTTCTTATTTTTAGCAATTCTTCAACACGATCAGGTTTCAAATGTCCTTTAAGATCTTGCTTGTTAGCTAAACAAACTATTTCACATAAGTCATCATCAATTAGATTTCTTGCATAATCGATAATTTCCATTGTTGAGAGAACATTTTTCGGTGTTGAATCGGTAACAATAAAAACAATGTCTGATCCATGAATATATTTGCTGAGTTGTTGCTTGATGAACGCTTTTTGCCCCCCAAAATCCCATATCCTGAAAGGATTTGCTTCGGGGTTGTTCAAGGTTGCCAAATTGAAACCCATTGTTGGATTATATTTTCCAGAGATCATTTCACCGCGGATCATTTTGGAGATTGTGGTTTTTCCAGTTGCAGGTGCTCCGACAATTGAAATTTTACCAATCGGAAATTTTTGATCCATATTATTTAACAAGAGTATGCATTGAATTAAATGAAAATAACATCTTGATATTATGAGGATAAGAAACAAAAAAAATCAACAGAGAAAAACATAAATGCAGAAAGTAATACTTGAACAGGTTCGTGAATTTAATTATTTGGTAAAAGACTCCATTTCTGGCCCAAATTGTATTGATCCTAATGTTTGTCATGGAGATTGTTGCTTTATTCATATCGATATTCCAAGAGTTTTAGCTCAACATTATATTGATCAGGGATGGGCAAGTAAAGAAGATTTCAAAAGGGGATCAACTTTCAGCTTTGAAATAAATGTTGATTTGGAAAAATTACGGTGCGTTTTCTTTTCAAAAGAGATAAATGGTTGTGCTCTGCACTTAACCGGGATGAAATCCCCTCAATGTTGGGTATACCCCACTGGATTAGATCCCGATAATGTGAATACATCTTGTAAAAAAGCCAGCGGTTGGTTTATAAATGATCCAATAAGCGTAAAGAAAGCAAAAGGTGTATTGGAAGATTATGTTTCATTGTGCCGAAAAGAAGCCGAAGAAGAGAATTCTCCCGATAGTATTAATCAGAGGTTGCTGGCATTACCTATTGAAAAATTTGATACTCTTACACCCAGTAGTATTGCTGGAATTGAGGATGATTGGGATATTTTTAATATTTTAATTGGTGAGGGGTATAATCTAGGTGTGAGATCATTTTGCTCGGAAGTTGGTTGTGATCTTGAATATTTTGAGTGCTCCGTTGTGTGTGAACCTCTTAAGAAAAAATTAATAAAATTCCTTTCCGAAAATTTATCGCATTTTATTCAATCAAATGGGTTTAAGTCTCAATATACATTTATGGAGCTAAAAAATAGAAAAAAATCATAATAATTATTTTGCCGATTTTTGTCGGATCTATCGTTGAATAAAATCTAAAAAATATTACGGTCGGACCATCACGATGTTATACTGGATTTAATATTATCATCATTCTTTTTAACATAACCTTAAATAACTACAATCTTAAAGTTTATTAATGGGTAAATAATT
>JAUWMK010000395.1 GCA_030613185.1 Promethearchaeum sp. | reverse complement strand
ATATCTTCAAGTTCCTCAATAGCAATATGGGGTATTAATTTTGGGGGTAACATGGAGAAAATATCGTTGTAAAGAAATAAAATGGGGATATGATCCAGATGATACGTAAAGAAAAGATTTTAGAAAAAGACTATATATATTCCTTTATAACCAATCCTGCCATAATTGTTTTTCCTGCACCTGGATCATCAGCAATCATAAAACGTAAAACACCTCTGGGAAGAATATAATTATAAACTGCATCCAATTGATGAGGAAGAGGATCAATTTTTGAAATGCCTACTGCAAAATATGGATCTAATTCATAATTGTTTCTTATAATATATCCTGCCATAGCTAAGAAAAAATTGTTTGAATTACCACCAAAATCTTGGTCGATTATTTCAATTTCTTTCAATTCATCAATATTAAACATCTTAGGAGAATAAATATTTTTATCGAGAGTAGAAAAGGCACAATTGATTGTATTTTCCATGGGAGTTATAAAGATTATTTCCATTATCTCTGGCCAATATCGACTTTTTACAAGCTTTCCTTGATACGATAACGGATTTTGCTTTATCTCATCTAATTTGTCATACAGATTTGTCATATTTCTTATTCAATTCCTTCTTATTAACTCTATTCTTCATAAATTCTTCTGTTCATTATTTGGCATTTTATGAATAAAATTGTACTGATTCATTTATATATTTATTTTTTTTAGGATTAGGCATTAAAATTTGCTTCATTTTCAAAACTCATTTAGATGGAAAAAAGATTTAATTAAAAATATATAACAATGAAATATAAAATATTTACAACCAAAAATTACGCAAATAAAATTAAGGTTCAAATATAACGGAATTCTTTACCTATATAGATCAAGGAGAAAAATTAATCAATTTCAACCAATAACATTTTTTTTGGTGTAAATTATGTCAAATATTAATGATTTATCGATCTTTGGAGATTATTCACAAAAAGAAAATAGGGTTACCGCTGGCTTATTACATATTTTAAACACTGGCAAAGAACCTTTAATAAGATTTATTGGAGAAAATATTGGAATTATACTCCCCTCAAGCGAAATTGAAATAACTTCACAAGAAAAGGGGGATAATTCTATACCAGATGGAGTTTTGAAATGTGGATTTATTTTCAATATCTTTATAGAAAGTAAAATTAGTAAAAATGCAATTAATCCCCAGCAATATGAAAATCATAAGAAGATGATAAAAAATGATAGCGATTTTCTTCTTTATATAACACCAGATATTAACAAGCCAAAAAATTTAGAGGATGAATGTTTATGGGCGAATTGGATTCAAATTATTGAATGGTTAAAAGAATATATAAAAAATGAGCAAATATTAGAAGAAGAATTACTTTTCTTTCTAATTTACCAATTTGAAATTTTATTAATTAATTACAAATTATTACCAGCAGAATGGAATTTTAATTCGAATCCAAGAGTTTTAATAGTAGCTGGGGGAAGATATGGGGAAGATACAGCTAAGAAATATAAGAAATATTTTTGTCAAAATAAACGTTATTTCCAACCTTCGGGTTACATTGCTTTCTACCATTCCTATAGGATCAAATATTGTTTTAAAATACAAAAAAAACCATTAGATGATCAGAATCTTCTAAATGACAGTGATCTATCAAGCTATTTGGAATCGAAAGGACTAAACAAAGAAGATTGGGTTAATAAATCAAAACTATTTTATTTAGATGAAAAGGTAAATTTTGAAGAAATTGAAAATGATAAAATTGATCGGAATGGAAATCGATGTGCTTATACTCAAAGCCATACATATTCAACTATTGAAAAACTAATAGATGCAAAAAAAACCTCAGATTTATAAATATTATGACTGGAATAAATGGAGTTGTGAATGGATAGAAATAAAAAGAAAATCTGAGGAATGAAGAAATGAATGAAGAAAAAAAAACTACCTTGACGACAGTCCTGCAATATGTCTAAAATGTGGAAAAAGTCTAAGAATAGGATTCAACAATGATAATGCAACATGGGAACCTGATTATATTTATTGCTCAAGCCCTTATTGTGATTTTATAATTTCTAAGCCAATAAATGGTTGGAAACAATCAGCAAGGAAAAAAGAAATAAAAAGAAAATCTGAAAACAAATATTTCTATGATACCTATCCCGAATTAACATAAAAAAATGGAACGTATAAATTTTTATGGTAGGTATCAGATTATGCTGTTCATGGATTCTTAGCTATTTTGTTATCCATGTGAAATTTTTTATCGATAATATTCAAAAATTGAGTAAAAGAATAATACGTCACTTTGAAATATTTTTGGATTTTTTTAGCGTGGATTTCTATATTTTGAGATCGAAAAACAAAGAATATTGCGACTGCTGAAATTAAAGAATTAGATTTATTGCTAAACTCAGTATGAGATCGAATTTTTCGAGCGAGATTTAAAGATAATCCTTGAAAGTTCACTTTCTCATCAAATTCGATATCTTGAAAAAATCTAATCACCATAGCCTCCATATAAGATTCAGGATGTTTTAATTCAAGTTCAGAAAGAAAATCTTGATAATAATTGAGGAATTTTCTGAAAAATTTTCTTTCGGGATTAGTTGCTTTATATCTGGTTAGAAGATATCTCGGCCCGATTTCATAATTTAATTCGTTACTGGCAAAAAACACACAGATTAATGCAAAATATAATGGATTTTTAAAATTTACCAGAGAGGTTTTAAGAATCTTTTCCAATAAAAATGATGCTCTTTTAGTGATCATGTCCGGTAAATTTAATTCTGAAGTAATTTTGGATATCAATTCGAAATATTTTAAATTTTAAATTTCTTTTAATTCTATTATTGTATTCGTAGATGGGCCTCCACACCTTAAAGAAGATGTTAAAAAAGATGATGTTAAGAAACGCGATTATCTAAATTCTCATGGGTTTGTTTTCGTTGAGATGGATTTCAAAGATGGTAAATATTCAGACGATCCTTCAAGAATAAATCAAGAAATAAAGAAATTGAAAGGATATTTGGATTAAACTATAAGACATTTATCATTTTATTTTTTAATAATCAACAGCATAATTTTATTAATAAATTTTTTAAGGTAATTTCTTAGCTAGCATAATTGCAAGTGGAAATCGGATTAAAATCTATGTGGGTTCTTCATAAAAAAGAAAATGGTTCATTCGAGAATTTTAAAAAAAAAAATTAACCAACATAAAAACTGGTGTCCCTAAGTTCACTTTCCAATTCCCTTAATTTGCCTTTTAGTTCTTTTGCAGTAGTTTCATCCCCATTTTTCTTAGCTTTGGCCATTTGATATCTGTAAAGATCGAACATTGTTGAATTTCGCAGTCGGTGGTTTGTAGGATATATTTGCAGTGCCTTATTTACAAGCGTTATTGCGGTCTGAAATTGCTTTTGCTTGAAATAAAAACGCGCTGCAAATTTTAGAGTGAACGCCAATACATATGGATTCTGGGTTCTTTTCACTGTTTCCATCATGGATTGAATGTGTCGGTTCCATCGCAGTGAATATGATTGTGTGTGAAAAATTTCGAGCGACGACATGCGGATTTTGCTGATTTTTTCGATTGGGTATGTGTTTATCATATAAATCAGAAATATTAGAAATTGGATATATTTAAAATCACAATCGAAAAATCAATGGTAAAAAATTATGTTATTAAATAGATGACCGAAATAAGAATAATATGCAGTCTACAAGTAAATCTTTTCCATCAACCAATGCGAAGTTTTTACCTTTGATTATCATGGATGAAAGAGAAAGACACGAAATCCGCTCGGTTTTTGAAACAATTCCCTGCCAACTCCGGATTGAAACACTCGATATTGCCGACTATGTTATTTCCAATGACATAGCAATCGAGCGAAAAAGGGGAGATGATTTGGTGGCTTCGATTTGCGACAACAGGTTCTTTTCACAAGTGTGACATAGCTAAGCTTTAATATATTCCAGAATGGATTCTGGCATCCAAGGGCGTATCACAGTGGACGCCGACTGCGAAGAAGGTGCTCTTAAGCATACTGTGAAATGTGCTTTA
>JAUWMK010000239.1 GCA_030613185.1 Promethearchaeum sp. | reverse complement strand
ATATCTTCAAGTTCCTCAATAGCAATATGGGGTATTAATTTTGGGGGTAACATGGAGAAAATATCGTTGTAAAGAAATAAAATGGGGATATGATCCAGATGATACGTAAAGAAAAGATTTTAGAAAAAGACTATATATATTTTTATAATTCTTTTGAATATAATTAAATTGAATTAAGATATGGATTAGTTTATTAACTAAAATGTTTGACAATATACTAATTTTATATTTAAAATGAAAAAAGAAATTGAATTTAACATAAATCTTCTTCAGGATCACACAATGCTACCGAAGATATTTCATCATCATCTGCACTAAACCTCATAACAATTACACCCATTGTAGCCCTTCCTGTTTCTCGGATATCTTCAGTGCGAATTCTAATTAACAAACCCTTTACACTGGCTAGTAAAAGATTTTTTTCAGAAGGAACTGCTTTTACAGCGATTACTTCGTCATTTTTGGAACGTAACTTAATATTAATAACACCTTTTCCACCGCGATGTGTTAATCGATAGAGATTTAATTTTGTATGCTTACCGTACCCTTTTTTGGTGATGGTGACTATGGTCGTCTCGGGATCGTGAATAACTACATCAATGACTTCATCATTTGGGCGTAAAGTAATTCCTCTAACACCCATTGCCGTTCTTCCGGATGACCTGAGTTCATTTTCTTTAAAATGAATGGCTTTTCCATTTTTAGTAGCAATTAGAACTTCTTCCTTAGGGCTGCATAATTTCACGCGAACAAGTTGATCATCTTCACGGATGGTTATACATCGAATTCCCGTTTGTCTAATTTTAGAAAATGCGTTCAAATTTGTTTTTTTAGTTATTCCCTTGGCTGAAATGAAAACTAAACTTTGTTTTGCATTGGTAAAACTTTCAATATTGGTTATATCAATAATTTTTTCTCCGGGTTGAAGGTTTACATAATTAATAATTGCTTTACCCCTTGCATTTCTGGAAGCCAATGGAAACTTAAAAGCGGGAACGGAATATATTCTTCCTTTTTGAGTAAAAAGCAAAATAGTATCGTGACTTGAAGCAATAAACATGTCCATGATGATATCTTCTTCTCTCATTTTCATGCCCCGCTTTCCTTTTCCACCCCTCCCTTGAGCTTGATACTGTTCAAGTGTCATTCGTTTAACTTTTTGATCTTGGGTGATTACAATAACGCATTCTTCTTCAGGGACTGTTTCTTTGTAAGTAAATTTATATTCTTCTTCCATCTCTTGAATTTCGGTTCTTCGTTCATCCCCATATTTCTTTGATATTTCTTGGGATTCAGTTTTGATAATCTGAAGAATTTTATTACGATCTGCCAGAATTCCTTTTAATATTTTGATTTTTTTAATAAGTTCACTTTTCTCATCAATTAATTTTTGGTTTTGTAAATTTGTTAACCGACTAAGAGGCATTTTCAGAATTTCTACTACCTGCAAATCTGTAAGTGAATAAGTTTTCATTAAATTTTTTGCAGCATCACCAGCATTTGCACTTTTTTTTATGAGTTGAACAACAGCGTCAATATTATCAATTGCAATGAGCAAACCTTCAATTATGTGCATTCTTCTCTCTGATTTTTTTAAATTAAAGGCAGTTCGACGTCTTATTACATCTTCACGGTGAGCTATAAATTCTTTTATGATTTCTAAATAATTAAGAACTTTTGGTTGTCTACCGTTATTAATTAGAGCCAAATTAATGATATTAAAAGTGTTTTGTAGTTGAGTTTTATTATATAATCGATTCAAACAAGCATTTGCATCCGAATTTTTCTTTAATTCGATTACAATTCTCATACCCGTTCGATCTGATTCGTCTCTGACATCTGATATTTCAGGAATTACTTTATTGTTAACCAATAATGCTATCTTTTGAATTAAAGTAGATTTATTAACAATGTATGGTATTTCAGTCACGATTATAGCATCACGGTTTTTTCCAGTACCTTCTGGAATAATTTCACATTTTCCCCGAACAACTATGGCACCTCGACCAGTTATTATAGCATCCCTGATTCCTTGTCGACCCAATATTATACCACCTGTTGGAAAATCTGGACCCAATATGTATTTTTCAACATCATTTATATCAAAATTATCCACGCCGACATCAATTGCTGCACATATTGCATTATTTATCTCATTTAGATTATGGGGTGCAAGATTTGTTGCCATTCCCACAGCAATTCCAGAAGCACCATTCATCAATAATAACGGAAGTTTTGCAGGTAAGTAAACTGGTTCTTGGAGCGATCCATCAAAATTATCTCTAAAATCTACCGTGTCTTTATCCAGTTCTTCCAATAATAATTCAGACACTTGGGCTAATCGTGCCTCTGTATACCGCATAGCGGCTGCAGCATCACCATCTACACTACCAAAATTACCTTGGCCATCAATTAACCTGTATCGAACTGAAAATACTTGAGCCAATCTTACAAGTGCAGCATAAACCGATTGGTCACCATGGGGATGATATTTTCCCATACAGTCTCCAACAATCCGCGCGCATTTGAAATGTGGTTTATTGTGATAAAAATTATTTTGCGCCATAGAATACAAGATTCTACGTTGAACGGGTTTACAACCGTCTCTGACATCCGGAATGGCTCTTCCCACAATAACAGACATAGAATAATCAAGGTATGACCGAGAGAGCTCTACTCGCAATTCTCTTTCAATAATTTTTGATACTTCTGGAATTGAAGTTAATTCGGACTCGGACTCTGATTTTTGTTCGGGTTCATTATTGGGACGTTTTGACATAAGTTGACACCATGAACTTAATTTATATATCCAAATTTAGTACTTTATTATAATTTTCAACAATATATTCACGTCGAGGAGCAACTTCAGTCCCCATTAGAATTGAAAAGAGAATATCTGTATTAGTAAAATCATCATATTTAACTCGGATTAATCGTCTATTCTCAGGTTCCATTGTAGTATCCCATAATTCATCGGGATTCATCTCACCTAAACCTTTGAATCGTTGCACTTTCACCTTCGAAACATCCGATATCTTGTGCTCCTTCATAAATAATTCCAATTCCGCAGCCAGTAGTTTCGCTTCATCAGCAATGTATAGGTATTTGAAATTAGTTCTATAATTTAACTTATAAATCGGAGGAACAGCAAGATAAACATGGCCTTCATCGATTAAAGGTCGCATATATCGGAAGAAAAATGTTAAAAGTAAGGTTTCGATATGGTGTCCGTCAACATCAGCATCACACATTATTATTATTTTGTGATACCTTAGTTGTGAAATATCAAATTGGCTATCATCATCTTCATCTTCATCATCTCCGTTATCCCGTCCTTGATAAATTCCAACACCGATTGCTTTAATCATTGCACCAATTTCTTTATTTTCAAGAATTTTTCCAATTCGGGATTTTTCTACATTCAATATTTTTCCCCTTAATGGTAAAATCGCTTGTGTGCTGCGATTTCTGCCTTGTTTTGCAGATCCACCTGCAGAATCTCCTTCGACAATAAATATTTCACATTCTGCGGCGTTTTTGGAAGAGCAATCCGCCAGTTTTCCAGGTAATCGTAGGGTTTCCAAAGCAGATTTTCTTCTGGTTAGTTCTCTAGCTTTTTGACTGGCGATCCGCGCTTGTTGAGCGCTAATGCATTTATGAATTATCGCTTTTGTTGCATTAGGATATGAATCAAAATAATGATAAACCTCTTCATAAACAATTTCAGAAACAATGGATTTTACTTCGGGATTTCCTAATTTTGTTTTTGTTTGCCCTTCAAATTGGGGTTCGGGAACACTAACAGAGAGTATTGCAACAATTCCTTCTCTAACATCCGCCCCTTTAAGGGATTTATCTTTCAAATTTTTAAATTGGGTTTGATGATCTTTAATATAGTTATTGAAAACTCTTGAAAGAGCGGTTTTAAATCCTGTTAAATGGGTACCCCCTTCAATAGTGTTTATATTATTAACGAATGATTGAATAATTTCATTATAAGATTCATTATATTGAAAAGCTATTTCGACAATTATCCCATTGCTCTTTTTTTTAAGATGGACAATATTTTCATGCAAAGTTTTTTTGGCTTTATTCAGATATTTTACGAAATCAGATAATCCATCTTCATACATGAAAATTTCACTTTTTTCTTGTCCAACTCTTTTATCTATGATTTCAATCTCAATTGGATTTAGGTATGCAAGATCTCTTAATCTTCCAGCAAGATAATCATAATCAAATTTATAAAGTTCTTCTTCCATTCCAGTAAAGATGAGTTTATCGGGTAAAAATTGAATTTCGGTGCCTGTATCATCTAGTTCTCTATCAGTCTCTCTTTCAGTTAGATGTTCGATAATATGACCTTTAGCCATTTTTATTTTGTAAAGCTTGCCATTTCTTCTAACTTTTGCAGTAGACCATTCAGAACAAGCATTAACTACCGCAAGACCAACCCCATGGAGCCCTCCAGACACAGCATAAGATTTTTTATCAAATTTTCCACCTGAATGAAGAGAAGTAAAGACAATTTCTAATGTTGAGACTCCCTTTTTAGGATGTTTTGAAACGGGTATGCCGCGTCCGTTATCTCTGATAGTACAAGAACCATCTGCTTCCAGAATAACTTGGATTTTCGTACAAAATCCACCAATAACTTCATCAATTGAATTATCGATTACTTCATAAGCAAGATGGTGGAACCCTCGTCGTCCTTGAGAGCCGATATACATAGAAGGCCGTTTTCTAATCCCCTCTAATCCTTCTAAAACAACTATATTTTCCGCAGAATATTTTTTAGCCTTAGGTTTTGATTTTTTTTCTTTCTTTTCAACTGATTCTTCTTTTACGTTAGGTTTTGATGTTTTATCTTTCTTTTCAACTGAATCTTTTATATCTTTATCATTTGTCTTTTTTTCAACTGATTCTTCTTTTACTTTAGGTTTTGATTTTTTTTCTTTCTTTTCAACTGATTCTTCTTTTACTTTATGTGTTGATTTTTTTTCTTTCTTTTCAACTGAATCTTTTATATCTTTATCATTTGTCTTTTTTTTAACTGGATCATTTTTTTCCTTAACTATTGGTTTTTTATCTTTCTTTTCAACTGAATCTTTTGTCTTTTTATCTTTTGTATTTATTTCAATATTATTATTTGGATCTCCCTTAACTTTTAGTTTAATCTTTTTTGAACTCATATATTCATCATCCATTAAAAAAAATAATTGAAAATAGCACAAAAGGGGTGTTTTTTTTTTGTTTCTACATAGAAATATAACATTCGGCTACTATTAAGAATTTCCCTTTAAATATGATCGTTCCTAATCAAAATTAAGATAAAAATTATAAAAAAACAAATATTGATTGTCGAAATTAATAACTTAGTTTTAAAACTTGAACATTCAATTTCTGTATATAAATATAGTTATCTTAAAACTAATATTCAATTAAAAATAACCTCTGAATTATGGGAATTATCAATATCGAATTATTTCCGGGATACTCAATTGGTGATTTTAATCCAGTAAGAATAATGGGTGTAATAAATTTAAGCCCAGAAAGTTTCCATAGGAATTCATTCGTCCCAAATGAAGAACTAATTCAGAAGCTCAAGAATTTTATTAAGAATGGAGCAACAATCATCGATATAGGTGCAAGATCTACAGCACCTTGGTCAGATATAATTTCGGTTGATGAAGAGAAAAAACGTGTTTTAAGTGCACTTAATCTTTTATCAAAGCACTTTCCTAAAGATATTATTCTTTCAATTGATACTCAACATGCAGAAATTGCAGAATTGGGTTTGGAATTTGCTAAAAAAAATAATATTCGAACTATTATCAACGATATTAGCTCAATGCACACTGATCCCAGAATGATGGATGTTATCTGCGAATATGGATGCCCTGTTGTACTAATGGCTACGGAAAATAAACCAGGAGATAGAAAATCTACTGATGAAATTTTAAAAGCGTTACATGACACAATAACTCAACTCCATGATAAAGGATATGATATTAGTAAAGTAATTGTTGATCCGGGAATAGGTAAATGGGTATCTGAAAAAACTTTTGAGTATGATCTTGGAATACTTGATTCTATTGAAAGTTTTCGCTGCTTTAGAAATCCTATACTTATAGGATTATCAAGAAAATCGTTCCTTGGATCTGTACTTGATGAATCGGACACAAACAAAAGGGAAATAGGGAGTTTGGCAGCGACTTCGATCGCTGTTTATAATGGTGCTCATATAATTCGCACACATGATGTTGATCAAAAGATTGGTCAAACAATTCAAGTGGCTATGTCAATTCGAAAAAAACCTGTAATTTCAAATGCTAATGGTCAAATTTGTGAAATTATCGAACCTTTTACCAATAAACGTAGTGCAGATTACTTTTTAAGAACATTTGGTGTACTTCCAGGCGGTTCAAAGTTAATGAATCGAAAAATGATAAATAAGTTAATTGTACTTCATAATATCACAGCTCCTGCAGCCTTAATTTTAAAACAAGAACTTCTTTCAAGGGGAGGGGATGTTGCAACTCACAGCCAAGTAATCTCGACTGAATGGAAGAAATTTGATGAAATTTTTGATGTTGTATTGATTGGAACGATTGGTCAATTTAATAGCTTAATTAAAAAATTAAAAAATCAGCATTTAAAATTAGATATAATTGCATCTTTAATTGAAAATACGCTAAAAAAAGAAAAGGAAATAAAAATTCAATATTCAAAAACATTTGAAGGTTATAATTAATGAAAGTTACGGCTTTGAAAACATCACATATCATCGTGAATAATGAAGATCTCTTTGATGTAATTTGTGAAACTTTGGATTATAATAAAATCGATTTAAAGGAGCAGTCGGTTTTGGTTATTGCAGAAACTTTAGTTGGCACTACTGAAAATAGGATAATAAATATTGAATCGGTGAAAAACGTTTCAGAAAGAGCAAAAGAACTTGCAATAGAATATGCTCCTATGGATCCAAAATTTGTGCAGGTGGTTTTAGAAGAAGCAGATGAAATTATAGGAGGTATTGAGGGTATGCTTTTTACCGAAAAAAATGGTATTCTAATTGCTAATGGGGGTATAGATCAATCAAATTCTGGAATTGAAGGAAATATTTCACTTTGGCCAAAGGACCCATTTGGATCAGCGCGTGATTTAACTCAGAAAATAAAATATAAATTTGGGTTAACAGATTTCGGAATAATAATTTCTGATTCACGGGTTCAACCCATAAGAAAAGGAGTTGTCGGAGTGGCAATAGGAGTTGATGGCTTTTATCCTATAGATGATTGTCGAGGTAGAAAGGAT
>JAUWMK010000169.1 GCA_030613185.1 Promethearchaeum sp. | reverse complement strand
CCCATTTGATCACTTTCGTTTCAGGGTTCTTTCAATCATTTTTATTATACTATATAATAAAGAATCTAATAAAACGTGATCGACCTTTCAAACAAATTGAAGAAATTGAACGTTTGGATAAAACAGGTCACGGATATTCTTTCCCAAGCGGTCATTGTCACCATTCAACGATATTGGTTGGTTTACTTTGGCTTTCCTTTTTCAATCATCATTGGTTCATAATTGTATTGTTGATGTATAATTTAATCGTTGGATTTTCTAGAATAGTTCTGGGAGTTCATTTTGTGAGTGACGTAATTGTAGGAGTATTAGAGGGATATTTAATGTTGTTTATTCATTGGTTTTTTACTAAAAATTTTTATCTAATATTGAATCAATTAATAGTGAGGATTCTAGTAGAAGTTAAAATATTTTAAAATTTGGAGATTGGAAAATTTGGTGAGACCAAAACAAGAATTATATATTATGGATAAAGGTGGGCAAATGATCTTCTATTTTTCGAATGCCAAAGAGAAATTAGCTGATGATGATCATAACAAATTACTGACTGCAAGTTATCTTACAGGAGTTCTTCAATTTGCAAAAGCTGCTAGCGGAAACCTTATATCCTCATTTGAAATGGGAAAAGCAAATATTTTTCTTAAAAAGGGAACAACCATAGAGCTTTTCTATGTCTTAATTGCAGAAAAAAAAGTTAAGATGAATGAAAAGAAAGCAGATAAAATCCTCACAGAAATTGTTGAAGAGTTCGAGCATTGCTATACCCTAGAGGAAATTTCAAATTGGGATGGTGATCTTGATGCTTGTATCGATTTCACACCTAATATTAAAAAAATTCTTAGATAAATTATTAAAAAAATTGTATACTAATCCTTTTTTGCACTCATTCTTATTAATTTTCATTCCATTCCAATGATATGACTTGATTTTCTTCTGATTTAACTTGAATTCTAAGAATTTCTCCAGAATCATAATTAAACTCCGACAAATTATTGGAGGAACTTGTATATTTTTTCAGTTTAGGAGAAAAGAAAAATAAATCTCCGGTTCTAATTCCTGGAAGTTCAAGCGTAATTTTAATATTTTCTTGGTTATAATCCACTTGAGTAATTTCTTGAGCACCTTGCAAAATATGGAGGGTGGAACTTAGGAATATAGGAGCTTGGGTTTCCTGTAAATTATAAGGAACAATGGCAAGATATTCACAACCATGAGACACTATTTCTAATTTAATTTCTTCATCAAATTCAAATATTCCTTCAATTTTTTCTTTCCAATAATTGAAAACTATGAATTTTTGATTGTTTTTAGTATTGCTAAAATCTTTATAGGTTATTAATTGAGAAAGTTTTAATGTGCG
The DNA here is from genome assembly GCA_030613185.1 of Promethearchaeum sp. Taxonomy (GTDB): domain Archaea; phylum Asgardarchaeota; class Lokiarchaeia; order Sigyniarchaeales; family Promethearchaeaceae; genus Promethearchaeum. The sequence continues at coordinate 8,292 of JAUWMK010000169.1, read as the reverse complement.
AATTTGTTTTTTATTCGACCAGTTAATCACCGCAGATAAATGTCTTTTCCCAAATGGAGTAAAGATCGTTCTTGTATATAATGTAGGTAATTTTTCAACGAAAATATCTAATGGAACAGCATAAGAATTTTGAGAACGTGAAAATGGCGGAGATAATCTTTTTAGTAATTCAATTCTATGCTGGTCAACTAACTTTTCATCATCAGATATTAGAAATTGCCCCCCACTTAATCCAAAGACGGTCAATTGAAGAATCACTTCATCATAAGTTAGCTTAGTCTTGTTCTCGCGGACTACAACACAATCAGGATCGTTAATCCACCACGTTTGATGCATGTAACTTCGTTGAATAGTAGAGCGTAATGCAGCCTTTAGGTTACATGAGACAACTTTGATGAAATCTTCCATAAGTAGCTCAAGATGAGTCCATACAGCAGCAGTGTCGGGTCCAATCCTCATAACATCAACCAATCCTATACAAGGACCTAAAGGCGCCCCACATCCGAGTAATGTCCGATTATCACCCAAGCCATCACGAATTGCTTTTACTCCCCTACGAAGAATTTGAGCGCGTGAAAATTTTGGATTTTTATATCTTGCTTCGATAACTTCGGAGGCATAAATGAAATCAATTTTAAGAAAATCAAAATTCCATTTTGTAGAAACTGTTTTCCCAATATCTTTGATATAATCAACAGCCTTATCGATACTTAAGTCCAAACCATATTGGAAACCACCCCAATTATTATTAGCGATTATCTTCTGATTATTATTTTTCCGTAATAGCCAATCAGGGTGGTTTTTAAATATCGCAGATTTTCGAGTAATAAAGAAAGGCGCCACCCAAAGACCAGCTTTAAATCCCGAATTATGAATTTGTTCAGCTAACCATTTCAATCCATGAGGAAATTTAGAATTAAACTTATCATTATAGATCCCCCATTCAGCAATCCTTGTCTGATATCCATCATCCAATTGAATTAAAGATATGTCTAAATCCCTATGTTGCTTAAAATATCCTAAATTTGATAAAACATCTTGTTCAGTGACTTTTGTATAATAGTAATACCATGAACACCAACCTGAAGAAACATCTTTTTGCAGTTTCTTCACATTAGCTAAAACCCCACCAAAATTACAAATTTCGTATAAAACTTCATACGGTTCGGGATCATTTGCAAGTGAAATCATTAGGATTTCAGAACTCATCAATCCCGTGTTTAAATCGCATAATTGAATGCTGTCTGTTTGAGAGTATGCACATAACCATTGAATTTTTCCATTTGGACCTAATCTATCCATAAGGATCCTGGAAAACTGATCTTTAAGGGTGATAAATCCAAGGATTAGGGAACTTTTGCTTGATTTATCAGTAATAACTGAGTGAAATTCGCTTTGAAATCGCCCTTTCAATGTTTTATCTTGATTTTCTAACACTTTTCTTCCCAAATTTACAAATGATGAAGGAAACTTATCATTGTATCCGAGTAAATAATTCATACTCCATGATTGCCAACCATTTGAATAGAAAGTGATATTGCGTGGATCTTGGATACTTTCTTCTGAAGATAGAAATAATTCTCCTCGTTCTTTCATAAAAAGTGGAGCAAAACCAAAAAGCTGAATATTTTTGCAATCAGGAGAAAAAGATATAATTTTAATTTGGATTGAAACAAAAGGAACCTGTGAGCAGACAAATTTTGGTTGTAGAATGTTTGTATAATATTTAAATTGCCATAAACAAAGAATTTTTACTGATTTCGAATATTGAGAAAAATTACATGTAATTTCTATTTGAAAACCTGAACCAATTGAATCAGAAAATTCAGTCAGAATCGGTAAGAAACTTTCATTTTCCATTAAAAATGGATAAAAAGGCGAGATTTTCTTTCCTTCACGGATTAAAAGAGCACTTGTACAGCCTTTCAGTGATATTTCACTGTCATAAATCGAATATGTTAGAAATTTTTTTGTATTTTCTATTTCAAACCTTTGGGAATTCCTTTCAAGAGTTATTCTATTTCCATCTTCTTTAATTTTAGCTTTATTCATAATATTATCATGATTTATCATAATTGGATCCCCTCCTTAACTTTAAATATTATTCCAATAATATTCTTCCCTTCTATCATCATGGACATTATTATATTGATTAATATTTTTATCTTGGGTTTTTTTTGGAAATATTTCAACAAAATCAACGAATTCTCTATCAAATGGGGCCGAAGATAGAACCTCACCATTAAATGATGTAATCTGGCTTCTTCCAGTAAATTCAAATGTATCTTCACCACGTTTTTCAGTACCGATTCTGTTAGCAGTAATAGCATAAAGTTTGTTACAGAAACATCGCGTTTTCATTGCATTTTGGCAATATGGCATTACTAAATTAGCTGGATGAGCAATAATTTCAGCACCTAATAAGGAGAGTGTCCTAGCTACTTCAGGAAAAGTCCAATCGAAGCATATCATTATACCTACTTTAGTCCCTTTGATGTTGTTTACTTTTAAGTTAGTGTTTCCCGGTGAAAACCATTTCCTTTCTTTGTTGAATAAATGGAGCTTTCGATAAACATCAATAACTCCATCCTTTGAAACCATCATAGCAGAATTATAGAGTTTGTTTTCGAATTTCTCGACAAAACCCCCAACAATTACTGCATCAGTCCTTTTTCCCATCTCTTGTAAAAATTGTGATGTTTCTCCATCCTTAATTTCGGATAAGCTTTCAACTTCTTCTATAGATGTAAAAGTATATCCAGTTGCAAACAATTCTGGGAGTACAATAAGATCTATATCTTGAACTTCTTTTAGCAAATCCGATACTTTATCAAAATTGCTTTGTTTTTCCCCGAATTCAGTTTTTAATTGGACATACCCGACTTTCATCGCATTCTCTTGTACTTTTCTTTTATATAATTAAAAAATTTTTTTATTTGTGTAAAATTCTGTTTAGATGATGTCAGAAAATAAAATTGATGTTGATTTAACGATTTCTGAAAAAAAAATTAATCTTTCTTTGTTAAAAATTTTCAAAGATTCCTTAAAATTATTGAAGAAAACAATATTACCCACTCTAATTTTCATCTTTCTTCTCAGTCTTATTACTGCAGGTTTAAATCTGTTGTTTTTGACAGGGTCTAAATGGGTGATTATTGAAAAAAGCAGTGCATATGAAGAAATATTAAAATTAGTAGAATTAAATACGGATTATATGCTTTCGGAGGGAGAGAATACATTGTTTTGGAATTATCAAGCACTTTACTGGATTATTTTAATCTTCGAATCGAGTATGCGTTTAATCATTCCTATTACCCTATTAATTTTATCCACAGGAAAAATTTATTCTTTATATTATGAAGACGAAGATGCGCCTTCAAGTTGGATTATTTCAATTACAAAACCGTTTAATTCTGGAAAAAGAACAATGACATCACTATTTCTTATAATTATTGGTTCCATTTTAATAACCTTAGGGATTATTGCAGTAATTTTTCCAGGAATTTTAATTATTTATTTTGGAATATTTTCGATTCATTCCTTAATTATCGATGAAAAAACAGGGATGGAAACTATTAGAGGGGGAATTTATTATGTTAGAGGGTTATTCTCGAAATTGATTTTTATTCTTTTAATTTCAGTTTTTATTCCAATGTATATTCAAAGTTTATATTTAGACCCATTGAAGATATTTTTTGGATTGACGGAAAAGAATTCTCTTTTATGGATAAATCCCACTACTCATAATTATGGAATGCTTTATATTTACAATTTTGTGGATCTTTTCTTTAGGAATATACTTTATTTCTTTGTTCCAGTTATATATACGGTAACTTTCGTTCAAATTAGAGATGTAAAACTTGGTTTCTTAAGTTCTAAAGAAAAAAATGTTAACACATCTAAAGAAAATTCTAAAAATGTTATAACTATTGAATTAGAAAAAAACCAAAAGCACTTTAATTGTCCAAATTGCAACAAAAAACTACCTTCGAGTGCAAGAAAGTGTTTTAAATGCAAACAACTCTTTGATATTAGGTTTAAATGATGAATAATGTTGAATAATTATGAATACCTTAAAAAATAAAAAAGTTTCTTCATCTCAGGGTATTTCACTTTTATTAGATCTTATCCAGAAATATTTAGATCACCAAATACTACTGCCCTCTTTTAAGAATGATACATACACGAAACATTATTTAATGGAAATAATTCGATACAAGAATAAAATCCAATTTATTTTGAATAAAACACTGCGATCAATGAAAAAAGACATTAAACAACGGTTAAATCAAACAAATATTCTTTTTTATGTCGTATATTCTTTCTTTTGGGAAAAGAAGAGTTTAGAAAAAATAAAAAAGGAAATATTGCCATTATCTTTAAGTAGACAACAAATTCAAGATTTCCAGAAATTTTATCAAAGATTATCTAACTTTAGTTGGGAAATTGCCTTAAAAGGAAAAACCGAGATAGAGCAATTGAGTATTCAAAAAGCAATTCCTACATTTTTTATTAACAAACTTCTTCCAGTCATGAACCTTGAAGATATCAAATCAAATTTAGAAAAAATGGATATTCAAGCTAGGATAGGAAATTTTACAATCAGATTGAATTCAGAAATTGACTTGGTTGAGTTTGAAAAGAAATTTTACCACTTAAATCTTGTAAGGGATGAAAATATTCCAAAAATTATTCACATACCTTTAAAACATAAAGCAAAAATAATAACAACTAGTTTTTATCAAGAAAGTAGAATGACAATTCAAGATAAAGCATCAATTGCGAGTGTTTTTTTAATGGATCCACAACCAAATGAAAAGATTTGTGATTTATGTGCCGCTCCTGGAATGAAAACTAGACTTATTGCACAACTTTCTCAAAATAAGACAAAAATTGTTGCTTTAGATTATGATTTAGCTCGATTAAAACAAATCATTCCTATGATGCAAAAAACATCATCTAAGAACTATCATATAGTGCACGGAGATGGGTTAAATCCCCCCATAAGAGAGATTAAAGGATCCTTATTTGATAAGATTCTTTTAGATGCTCCATGCACAGGTAGTGGAACTTTTTCAAGCCATCCGGAATTAAAATGGAGACAAAATCAAAAATTTCTAAATCAGAATGTGTTCTTACAACGAGATTTGATTGAAAAAGCCTACAATATGTTAAAACCAGGCGGAATCCTTTTATATTCAACTTGCAGTTTCTATCCTGAAGAAGGTGAGCTCCAGATAAATAAAGTTCTTGATAAATTTGAAATGGAAAAACTACCCTCTTGGATTTCGCCTAGTTATAAAATAAACAAAACAGCGCTTAGTGGTGCTGGGAGATTCTTTCCAATAATCCACAATACGAATGGATTTTTTATTGCAAAATTGAAAAAAAAATAACCAAAAAAATTTACAATATTCTTAGAAAAAAGCCGAACGTATATATAGGAAACACGCAATTCTCTAACACAATTATAGGAATGTTTAGGGTTTTATGATTTTTTTCCCAAATTTTAAATATATGCTGATATGTAGGAACATAAGGATTAAACTTTAGAAGTGTGGATTTCACTCATCATTTGGTCTTATCGATTTTTTTCAAAATTGTTATAACCATATGCTGAAAAGTTCATAGATTTCCTCTAAGTGGGTAAATCGTTAAGAATTGCCCCAGAAGAGTCATTTTTATTTACATACGTTAATTAAACAAAAAAATTTTGAGATTGAGAAAAAATGGCTAAAAAAAAAGTTGTTATTATTGGAGCCCTTGGCTTTGACTTTCATTGTTTTAACACAGTTTTCCGAGACAATGAAGATTATGAAGTATGTGCATTTACAATTGCGGGCGAGCAGAATGTTGGCACATTAGAAGAACAAGACAGAAAATACCCTGCAGAATTAGCAGGTAAATTATATCCAAACGGCATTCCAATGATTATTGAACCAAGAATGGAAGCATTCATTAAAGATAACGAAATTGAAGAAGTAATTTTTGCATACTCGGATGTTCCACATCAGGAAGTAATGCATAAAGGATCTAGGGCCCTTTCATATGGTGCTAATTATCGAATTATCAGCCCTAAATTCACACAAATAAAATCAAATAAACCAGTTGTTGCTATTACCGCAGTCCGCACAGGATGTGGAAAATCTCAAGTTTCACGGGCAGTTTACAGATATTTAGTTAAAAAAGGATTTAAAGTAGTTGCTATCAGAGAACCTATGCCTTATGGTGATTTAATTGAACAAACATGCATGAGATTTGCTGAATATAGCGATTTGGATAAATACAAATGTACAATTGAAGAACGTGAAGAATATGAACCTTACATTGAACAAGGGCTCGTTATCTACTCAGGTGTTGATTATCAAAAAATTGTCGATGAAGCTGAAAAAGAAGCTGATATCATAATTTTTGATGGTGGAAACAATGAAATTTCATTTTATGTTCCTGATTTAATGTTCACAGTTGTTGATCCTTTACGACCAGGTCACGAAGTAGAATTCCATCCAGGAGAAGTAAATGCTAGAATGTGCGATGCTTTTGTATTAAATAAATTAAACAGCGCTAAACCAGAAGATGTTAAAATTGTTGAGGATAATATGAAAATGCTTAACCCAAATGCAGCAGTTATCCGAACTAATTCTATGGTAACAGTCGAATCTGGAAAAGAAGGAATGATAAAGGGAAAGAAAGTTTTAGTTGTAGAAGACGGTCCAACATTAACACACGGAATGATGGCTTACGGTGCAGGTATGATTGCAGCACGAGAGAATGAAGGAATTGTTGTGGATCCTAAACCTTATTTAGTAGGAGGAATGAAGAAAGTCTTCGAAGAATTCCCACACTTAGATGATATTGTTCCTGCCATGGGATATAATGACGAACAAATCAAAGACATGGAAGATACAATTAATGCAGTTCCTGCAGATGTTGTAATCGATGGAAGCCCAATTGATTTAGGAAAATTAATTAAGTGTAATAAACCAATTGTAAGAATTGATTATGATATCGAGGCAATTGGAACTCCTTCAATCGAATCAATGCTTGATGACCTTATTGCTAAATTGAAATAAGCAAGAAATATTCAATATTTATTGCTCTTTTTTTTAAAAAATAAAATATAATAATAAGGATTGATAAAAAAAATGGAAATTCGAAACCTAACAAAAGTCTCTGATTTTACTCGTGAAGAGTGTGAAGAAATTATCGACTATTCAATAAAAATGAAAGCCTATAAGTTCAATTCAAAGTATACATCCAAATTGAGCCACAAAACACTCTTAATGATTTTTGCTAAGCCCTCTTTACGAACTCGTGTATCCTTTGAAACTGGAATGACGCAGCTCGGAGGTCATGGCATCTTTTATAGCATTAAGGATTCTCCTCTTGGAATAAAGGAAACCATTCAAGATACAGCAAAATGTGCCTCACGTTATGTTGATTTAATCGCAGCACGTGTGTTCAAAAGAAAAGATATTCAAGACCTTGCAGCAAATTCAGATGTTCCAGTTATTAACATGCTCGATGATTTTGCTCACCCATGTCAAATCTTATGTGATTTCCAGACTATAAAGGAAAAAAAAGGAAACTTCGATAATCTTAAACTTTCTTTCTTTGGGGATTCATATAATAATGTAACTTATGATTTAATGAGAATGTGCGCAATATTTGGAATGAATATGGATGTTGCTTGTCCAAACGATCCAAGGTACTCACCTGAAAAAGAAGTCTTGGAAGAAATTGCTGAAATTTCAAAGAAAACTGGATCCGTAATCCGTGTTGTCCACGATGCCATGGAAGCAGCTAAAGATGCAGATATACTTTATGCAGATTCATGGATGAGCTATGGAATCCCAAAAGATGAAGAAGATGAACGAGTTAAATTATTCATGCCTTTTCAAGTAAATGCCAAAGTTATGGCAAATGCAAAATCTGAAGCAATCTTTATGAATTGTTTACCAGCTAAACGCGGCTATGAAGAAACAGCGGAAATAATTGATGGTCCTCAATCTATAGTTTTTGATCAAGCAGAAAACAGACTCCACGTTCAGAAAGCAATCATCCTTTTCCTATTAGGAATTATGGATTAATTAAATTCAATTAAATATTTTAAAAGAGGCTAAAACATGAGAAAAAGACTTATCGTAGCACTTGGAGGAAACGCATTAATTAAAAAAGGACAAAGAGGAACTGCAGAAGAACAATTTAAAAATTTGCGGAAGCCTATTGGACAAATTGCTGAATTATCTAGAGATTATAATGTCGTTATTACCCATGGTAATGGACCACAAG